>CAJUBX010000001.1 GCA_910585165.1 uncultured Oscillibacter sp.
TGATCACCGCCGCCGGGGCGGACCGGGTGCTGACCATGGACCTCCACGCCGCCCAAATCCAGGGCTTCTTCGATATCCCTGTGGACAACCTGGCGGGGAATCCCATTTTTGTGGATTACTACGCCAAAAAGTTCGGCGGCAGCTGCGAGGACATGGTGGTGGTGTCCCCGGACGTGGGCTCCGTCTCCCGGGCCCGGGCCTTCGCCCAGAAGCTGCACATGCAGCTGGCCATTGTGGATAAGCGCCGCCAGCGGGCCAACCACTGCGAGGTGATGAACGTCATCGGCGAGGTGGAGGGCCGGGACTGCATCCTCTTTGACGATCTGGTGGACACCGGCGGGTCCCTCTGCAACGCTGCCCAGGCCCTGATGGACAACGGGGCCCACAGCGTCCATGCCTGCGCCTCCCACGGCGTGCTCTCCGGTCCGGCCATCGACCGGATTAACGCCAGTCCCATTCAGGAGCTGGCCCTGCTGGACACCATCCCGGCCATCAAGCCGGAGCTCAGCGCCAAGATCAAGTACCTGTCCGTGGCTCCTATGTTCTGCGAGGCTATTGAGCGGGTTTACCAGGAGGTTTCCATCTCCAAGCTGTTCCGCTGAGGCGCGGGCGTTCGTTTCCCATAGACTGCATATTGTAAAACGCACAAGGCGGGGAAGTTGTACTTCCCCGCCTGCGTGGGTTGTGCAGAATTGTCGAAAATCTGAATTTATTGGAAAGGCGAGACCGGTATGCTGATTGGAAGCAAGGGCGGCTCCTCCGTGGAGTGGCTGATCGCAGGGCTGGGGAATCCCGGGGCGAAATATGAAAACACCCGGCACAACATGGGATTCCGGGCGGTAGAACTTCTTGCGGAGCAAACGGGCGTGAAGCTGAATAAGGTGAAGTTCAAGTCCGCGTATAATATCTGCGGGTTTGCCGGAGCCCGCTGCCTGGTGATGAAGCCCCAGACCTACATGAACCTTTCCGGCGAGGCGGTGCGGGAGGCGGCGCAGTTTTACAAAATCCCCCTGGACCGCGTGCTGGTGATTTACGACGACGTGTCCCTTCCCGTGGGAAAGCTGCGGGTCCGGCCTGCCGGTTCCGCCGGAGGGCACAACGGCATCAAGAACATCATCGCCCACTTGGGAACTCAGGACTTCCCCCGGATCAAAATCGGCACCGGGGCTCCGCAGGACAAGGACGGCATGATCGACTGGGTTATCGGCGTTCCCTCCCAGAAGGAGCGGGAGATTTTGATGGAGGCTTTCCGGCGGGCCGTTGAGGCGGCGGCGTGCATCATTGAGCACGGCTGTCAGAAGGCGATGAACGATTTTAACTGACTGCAAAGGGATTTGCCATGAAGCATCTGCTGGAAAAATTGATGACCATCCCGGAGGCCGGGGAACTCCTCCGCCGGGTGGAGGACGGCGGCTGTCCCGCTGTGGTGACGGGCCTTCAGCCTGTTCAGCGGGCCTGCCTTGGGGCGGCGGTGGCCTGGGCGGCGGGCCGTCCGGCGGTTTTCCTCTGCGGCGGCGAGGGGGAGTCCCGCCAGCTGGCCGGGGACCTGGAGGCCCTGCTGGGGGAACCCCCGGTGACGCTGCTGAGCCGCGAGTGGCAGCTCCGGCCCGGGGCGGTCTCCTCCCGGGAGTGGGAACGGGGCCGTCTGGCGGCGCTCTATGCTATGGCCCAGGGCGCGCCCCGGGCGGTGGTGGCCACCGCCGACGCGCTCATGGCGCGGACCCTGCCCCCGGAGCTTCTGAGAGGCCTGTCCGTCACATTAAATGTGGGGGACCGGCAGGAATTGCCGCAGCTGGCGGACCGGCTTCTTTCCGCCGGGTACGCCCGCTGCCAGCAGGTGGAGGGCGCAGGCCAGTTCGCCCTCCGGGGCGGTATTCTGGACGTGTTTTCCCCGCTGATGGACCAGCCGGTCCGCTGTGAGTTCTTTGACGACGAGATTGACTCCATGGGGGCCTTTGATCCCGGCACCCAGCGGCGGACGGTAAACCTGGATTCCGTTCGGATTCTTCCTGCCGCCGAGGTGCTGCCCCGGCAGGCGGAGGGGGGCCTGGAGGGTCTGGGGGATAAGCTGCTGGCCCTGGCGGGGAAGCTGGAGAAAAAAGAGGCTCCCTCCGCCGCCCGCCTCCGGGAGGACGGCGAGCGGCTGAAAAACGGGTCCGTTCCCGACGGCTGCGACCGCTATTTGGCCGCCGTCTACCCGGAAGCCTGCGCCGGGGTCCATTACCTGCCTCCGGACGCCGTGGTGTTTCTCTGCGAGGCGGGCCGGGTGGACGAGCGGGTGAAGGGCGCCCTTCTCCAGAACCGCCAGGACCTGGAGGTCCTGATGGAGGCGGGAATCCTGGCAGGGGAGTACGCGAAGCTGTTCCTCTCCGCCGAGGAATTCTACGCCTCCCTGGAGGCGTTCCCCGTGGTTATGGCAAACGCCCTGCCGACCTCCCGCTGCCCCTATCCGCCCAAGGGCATCCTCAGCGTCAACGCCCGGCAGCTCAGCTCCTACGGCGGCAGCCTGGAGGCCGCCGCCGCCGATTTGGAGCAGTACCGGGAAAACGGCAGCGCCGTGCTGCTTCTCTGCGGGGGGGAGGTTCGGGCGAAAAACCTCCACAGCCTCCTGGCGGAAAGGGGCATTCCCGCCGTTTTAGATGTAAAGGGAAACTCCATGCCGGCAGCTGGGGAAGTAAGGATTTCCCTTGGAGCCCTCTCCGCCGGGTGCGAGTGGCCCGCCTTGAAGCTGGCGGTGCTGACGGAGGGCCAGCTGGCCGCTCCTTCCCGGAAGCGGGCCAAGCTGAAAAAAGACTCCAGCCGCCAGAAAATCCAGTCCTATACCGATCTCAAGCCCGGTGATCTGGTGGTTCACACCCACCACGGCGTGGGCCGCTTCGCCGGCATTCAGCGGATGCCGGTGGACGGTGTGGAGAAAGACTACATCAAGATTGACTACGCCGGAGGCGACTGCCTCTACGTTCCCGCCACGGCATTGGATTTGGTGAGCAAGTACATTGGCGGAGGAGAGGACGGCGAAGGCCGCCAGAAGCTGAATAAGCTGGGCGGCTCCGAGTGGGCCAAACAGAAGACCCGGGCCAAAAAGGCGGTTAAGGATTTGGCCAAGGGCCTGACGAAGCTTTACGCCGAGCGCCAGCGCCGTCCCGGTTTTGCCTTTTCCCAGGACTCCCCCTGGCAGCGGGAGTTTGAGGAGGCGTTTCCCTATGCGGAGACCGACGACCAGCTCCGGGCCGTGGCGGAGATCAAGAAAGACATGGAGCGTCCCCGGCCTATGGACCGCCTCCTCTGCGGCGATGTGGGCTACGGCAAGACGGAGGTTGCCCTTCGGGCGGTGATGAAGTGCGTGCTGGACGGAAAGCAGGCGGCTATCCTGGTGCCCACGACCGTACTGGCCCAGCAGCATTACGCCACGGCTATGGGACGTTTCCGGGATTTCCCGGTGAAAATTGAGGTGCTGTCCCGCTTCACGCCTCCCAAGGACCAAAAACGCATCCTGGAGCTGGCGAAGCAGGGGCGGGTGGACCTTCTCATCGGCACCCATAAGCTGCTGCAAAAGGGCATGGAGTTCAAGGACTTAGGGCTGCTGATCATTGACGAGGAGCAGCGCTTCGGCGTCAGCCACAAGGAGCGGCTGAAGGAGATGAGCCGCCAGGTGGACGTGCTGACCCTGTCCGCCACGCCCATCCCCCGGACGCTGAACATGGCCCTGTCGGGCCTTCGGGATATGTCCACAATCGAGGAGCCCCCGGCGGACCGCCAGCCGGTCCAGACTTATGTGCTGGAACACGACTGGGCTATTTTGGAGGACGCCATGCGGAAGGAGCTTGGCCGCGGCGGGCAGATTTACTACCTTCATAACCGGGTGGAGAGCATCGATCTCACCGCCTCCCGTATTCAGAAGATGCTGGGGCCGGAGGCCCGCGTGGTCACCGGGCACGGCAAGATGAGCGAACAGGAGCTGTCCGCCGTTATGCGGGCCATGGTGGACGGAGAGGCGGACGTGCTGGTCTGCACCACCATTATCGAAACGGGCATTGACATCTCCAACGTCAACACCTTGATCATTGAGGATGCGGACAAGATGGGCCTGGCCCAGCTCCACCAGATTCGGGGCCGCATCGGCCGCAGCGCCCGCCGCGCTTACGCCTATCTTACCTACCGGAAGGGGAAGGTGCTCCAGGAAATTGCCGCCAAGCGCCTGTCCGCCATCCGGGAGTACGTGGAATTCGGCTCCGGCTTCCGCATTGCCATGCGGGATTTGGAAATCCGAGGGGCGGGGAATCTTCTGGGACCGGAGCAGTCCGGATACCTCCTCAGCGTAGGCTACGACCTCTATTTGAAGCTGCTGGAGGAGGCGGTGCTGGAGGAACGGGGAGAGGAAAAAGCGGTGGAAACGGAATGCTCTGCCGACCTGACCGTCAACGCCAATATCCCGGAGCGTTACGTTTCCTCCCCGGAGCAGCGGATGGACCTCTACCGCCGCATTGCCGCCATCCGCTCCAACGACGACGCGTCGGACCTGCTGGACGAGCTGCTGGACCGCTATGGTGAGGCCCCCAAGCCGGTGCTGGCCCTGCTGGATGTGGCGTTGCTCCGGGCGGCGGCGGGGAAAGCGGGCGTGTCGGACATCACCCAGAAGCGGGATGTGCTCCGCTTCCAGCTGGCGGTCTTCCGTCCGGAGGCGGTGGTGAAGGTCTGCGGATTGAACAAATACCGCCAGCGCCTGACGGTGGCTGCCGGAGAGAACCCGGCTTTGACGCTGAGGCTGAAGCCCGGGGCGGACGCGCTGGAAAGCGCCATGGAGCTGGTGGAGGATTTGAAACTTCAAACGCCGGAATAGAAGGAACAGGCTGTCGAGAAACCCGTAAGAGCCATTCAACGGGAAGGAAGGGTGTGTGCGGGGAACCCAGGAAGGGTTCCCTGCACCATTAAGAACCTGTATTCACAACCGTTGAACGCTGTCTGGGCGGTCTTTTTCCCGCCATACTGCGTCGATTTCCCTTGCAATCCGTCAGGATTGCTGCGGAAAATCTCCTTGTCTGACGAGAAAAGTCCTCGCCCATCCAGCATCCCCCGGTTATGAATACGGGTTCTAAAATTTGTAGCAGCTTGTCGAAAAGGCTTTTTCGACAAGCTGAAAGCGCGGAGGCCCGCCGGGGCCTCCGCGCTTTGTCATATCTCCCGTTTTCCTCCCATATAATGGTTCGGACAACCTTACGGGAGGAGTGGAAGCGATGAAGAAACCGATCGCGGCGCTGGCGCTGGCCCTGTGCCTGGCGCTCAGCGGCTGCGCTCCGGAAAAGAAGGAGGAAAACGCCTCCTTGCTGGGCCGGGCGGCGGAGATGGGGGAGGAGCTGGTGCTGATGACGGTGGACGGCCGGGAAGTCCCCGCCTGGCGCTACCTTTACTGGCTGGCGTTTACCTGCGACCAGGTCCGGGCGAAATACAAAGATTCCGGTCTGGCCCTGGACTGGGAGGCCCCTGTCCCGGGCGGCACATTGGCGGACTACGCCAAGGACCAGGCCCTGGCCGACACGGCCCTTTACGCCACGGTGGAGAACTGGGCGCAGCGGTATGGCTGCGCTCTCAGCGAAACAGAGCGGGCCGCTCTGGCAAAAACCTGGGAAGAGCAGTCTGCGGCCCGGGGCGGGGAGGAGGCATACTTAAAGGAGCTGGCGGCTCTGGGGCTGGACCGGCTGCGGGCGGAGGAGCTGGCGGAGGTGGGGATGCTCTACGCCAAGCTGTACGGCCTCTGCCTTACCGAGGGCAGCGAGCTTTCCGAACTTCTGGAAAGGGCGGGCAGCCTGACGGTGGACCGCATTCTGATTTCCGCCGGGGAGGACCGGGAGGAGGCCCGGGAGAAGGCGGCGGAGGTCTTCTCCCGCCTCAACGGTGCGGAGGACCCGGCGGCGGCCTTTCCGGTTCTGGCGGCGGAGGGGGACGACGTGTCGGGCCCCCGGACCCTGCTGCCGGGGGACGGGACCCTGCCCCAGGCGTTGGAAGAAGCGGCGAAAGCCCTGGAGGAGGGGCAATACTCCGGCATTCTGGAGTCGGAGGAGGGCTTTTCCATTCTCCGCCGCCTGGCGGGGGAAGGGGAGGTCCTGGCGGGGGAGGCGTTTGACCGCCTGCTCCAGGACGCGGCGGAGGAAGCCATGGTGCAGACCTCTCCGGCGTATGACATTCTGGACGCCGCCGCCTTTGACAAAGCCTTGGAGGAGCTGCGGGCGGCGGAATAAAAGCGGCGGCTTCCTGGAAAATTTCGTCACCTTGACGAAAACGGACCCGATGTTGTCAAAGATTTAACGAAATTGTAAAACCTGACGAAAGCCCATTGACGAAATGGGAAGGAGTCTCTATAATGATATGAAGAGAGAGGCGGTCAACGGCTTGTCAAAAAATTGGCAATCCAAACCCCTGTCTCGCCCGTTGAGACTCCGGCGGCCCGCCGAGCCGCCAAAATATTACAAAACGGAGGAACATCATGAAAGATCTTTATGTCGTGAACTGCTGCCGTACCGCCATCGGCTCCTTTGGCGGCAGTCTGAAGAACACTCCCGCCGCGGAGCTGGGCGCGATCGTGGTGAAGGAGGCCCTGAACCGCGCCGGCGTCGCGCCGGAGAACGTGGATGAGGTCATGTTCGGCTGCATCCTTACCGCCGCTCAGGGCCAGAACGTGGCCCGCCAGGTCTCCATCAAGGCCGGCATCCCCTATTCTGTTCCCGCTTACACGGTGGGCATGGTCTGCGGCTCCGGCATGAAGTCTCTCATCGAGGGCGCCCGTTCCATTCTGGCCGGGGATGCGGACGTGGTCGTCTGCGGCGGCACCGAGAATATGAGCGCCGCGCCGTTTGCCTCCATGGACGCCCGCTGGGGCGCCCGCATGGGCGACAAGAAGCTGGTGGACACCATGATCAAGGACGGCCTGTGGGATGCGTACAACAACTACCACATGGGCACCACCGCTGAAAACATCAATGACATCTGGGGCATCAGCCGCCAGGAGCAGGACGAGTTCGCCGCCGCCTCCCAGCAGAAGACCGAGGCCGCCCAGGCCGCAGGCAAGTTCGAGGCCGAAATCGTTCCCGTTCCCGTGAAGGTGAAAAAGCAGGTGGTGGACTTCAAGGTTGACGAGTTCCCCAAGGCCGGCGTGACCGCCGAGGGCATCGCCAAGCTGCGCGGCGCGTTCCCTGTGGGCCCCGAGTCCCCCAATCCCGAAGTGGTCCACACCTTCGAGGTCACCGGCAAGAAGGAGACCGAGGATAAGGGCCAGCAGCGTGTCACCGCCGCCAACGCCTCCGGCATCAACGACGGCGCGGCCGCCATCATTCTGGCTTCCGGCGAGGCTGTAGAGAAGTACGGCCTGAAGCCCATGGCCAAGCTCATCGGCTGGGGCCAGGGCGGCGTGGATCCCAAGATCATGGGCGTGGGCCCCGTGCCCGCCTCCCGTCAGGCCATGGCGAAAGCCGGCGTGACCATCGACGACATCGACCTCATCGAGGCCAACGAGGCCTTTGCCGCCCAGTCCATCGCCGTGGGCCGGGAGCTGGGCTTCGACCCCGCCAAACTGAATGTCAACGGCGGTGCCATCGCTCTGGGCCACCCTGTGGGCGCTTCCGGCGCGCGGATCATCGTCACTCTGCTCCACGAGATGCAGAAGCGTCCCGAGGCCAAGAAGGGTCTGGCCACCCTCTGCATCGGCGGCGGCATGGGCGTCGCTACCGTCTTCGAGAAGTGCTGAGCTGATTTGATTTTGCGGGGCAGAATCCAACCGGCATAAGTCCCCAAAAGGGAAAAGCAGTCAAAGGCCATTCGCCCGCTCTGGTGTTTGGCCGGGCTGAAATCGGCACAGAATTTCAAATTTTAAAGAGGGACCTTTGGGTCCCTCTTTGGTTATCGGAGAGACAAGATGAATGAACATTTTTTAGGCTTGGGCCATGTGGCCGTTTACACCCGGGATATCGGGGAGAGCATCGCCTTCTATGAGAAGCTGGGCGGCGCGGTGACGGGGCGGGGCGGCGTGCCCACGCTGGAGGGGGAGAAAAAGCTGGCGCTGGTGCGCTTTGGCGGTATCACGCTGGAGCTGATTCAAAGCCCCGCCGCTATGCCCATGGGGGAGGGGAACGTCCCCCACTTCGCCCTCCTGGTGGACGATCTGGACGCCGCCGCCGAGGCGGTGCGGGCGGCTGGGATAAATACCTTTCTGACGCCGGGAAAAAAGGTCCTGCCGGCTCTCTTCGGCGGCTTGCAGAACTGGTTCTTTACCGGCCCGTCAGGAGAGCAGATTGAGCTGCTGCAAATGCTGTAAAGGGAAAGGGCTTTCGCCAATAGGCGAAAGCCCTTCAGGCTGTTGAGAAACCTGTAAGAGTTGTTCAACAGGAAGGAAGGGTGTAGGGCGGGAAACCCAGGAAGGGTTTCCTGCACTATTGAAATCCTAAATTTTCAGAACTTTTTGAAGTTCTGAAAATTTGTAGCAGCTTGTTGAAAAGACTTTTTCGACAAGCTGAGGGCTTTCACCAATTGGTGAAAGCCCTTTCTTTGCTAGAAGCGGTTCAGCGGAACAATTTCCGCGCCACCCAGATAAACAAACACGCGCCCGCCACGTCTACAATCAGGTTGGCGAACCAGCCATAGGCATAGAAACCGAACAGGCCGAAGACCGTGCTGCCCACGGCAGACCCGACAATGCCGATGATGATATTTCGAAGAAATCCGCCGTCGGCGTCCATCAGCTTCCCGGCAATCCAGCCTACCAGTGCGCCCATAATCAGGGAACCAAGCAGATGAAACATTGCAAAGACCTTCCTTCCTCAATCTTTAATATATTCCCGAACCCGGTAAACCGCGCCAATCTCCTCCTCGCAGATTTTGCGGCAGCTTTCAATCTCCTCCTTGGGGATCGTGTCCACCACCGTCATCATCACCGTGGGAACGTATCGCCGCAGTTCCTTGGCAAAGGCTTTCATCGCCTCATAGGCCCCGCTTTGCACCGGGTGGCAGAGGGCGTTGTATTTCTCCGCCGTGTCGGTATTCAGGGAGATGGACACCATGTCGAAGCGCCCGGCAAAGTCCGGGCAGATGTCCCGGCCGTGGATGAGATTTCCGGTGCCGTTGGTGTCCATGCGGACGAAGGGCTTTTTGCCCTTGGCCTTCAGTTGATCGATGACCCAGCAGATGTCGCCGATCCGGTAGCTGGGTTCGCCGAAGCCGCAGAAGACCAGCTGTTTGTATTGGGAGAGGTCCCGGCGCTCGATGTCCGCCAGGATTTCCTCTTTTGTGGGCTCCCGCTTGAGCCAGAGATTGTCGTTGTAGATGCTGCCGTTGCTGGCCCCGTTGTGCCGGAGGCAGAACTCACAGTTGAAGTTGCAGCGGTTCGTAGTGTTGACATACAGGTTTTCCCCGTATTCGTAGGTAATGGTGAATCCTTTTTCCATAGCGGTACTCCTTTATTGCTCGTCACTGTAAAGGTGAATATCTTGCAGGGTAAATACGCCGCCCCCGTAGCGGACTTTGGCGGAGGTTTCCGCCACGTAGTGGGGAATTGAGCTGTCCTCGCGGCACAGGGCGAAGGCCCCCCAGAAGGAAAGGGACTCTCCGTCCAAGGAAAAATTTGCGATTAAGCCGGAGGAGGGGGCTGCTTCCAGGTCCAGGCCCTCGCCGTCGATTTCAACCAGCTCATGGCCCAAAACGGCAAAGGTCCGCCCATTGACCTGCGCCATGTCGAACAGCCCGGGGAGTTGTTCCCGCCAGAGGCTTTCCGGGAAGGTGTACACCGTCAGAGCCCCGTCCAGGCTTTTTTCCAGAATATGCAGTTCGTCCAGAGAAACCCCGGTGCCGCCGCCCACATGGCAGATCACGACCAGCTCGTCCTCCTGATCGCCGTCAATATCAATGCAGTCTATCCAGGGCAGGACGATGTTGGGACCGGGAGAAAATATCCAGTCAAATTCTGCCAGGCAGTCTCCCCAGCGAATCAGGACCTTTTCCACGCCCTCCTCCTCCCAGGGCAGGCCGTAAAAAGCGGCATCCTCCTCAGGAACCTCCGCCAGCAGGCTGAACATTCCCTCGTAGGCCCATTTCTGCATGTTTCCCCAATAATCCGGATGTTCCTGAGAAGGCGGCAGCTTGTAATTCTCCGCCGGAGCCCGGCCCTCCGTCACAATGGCGGGGGCGGAAATGGGCTTCAGCGGGCGGGTCTCCGGCAGGGTGAAGCTCGCCTCCGCGGGAGGCACCTCCGGCAAGACCTCCGGCTCCTCTGGGGCGGGCGCGCCGCAGCCTGTCAGGATCAGCAGAAGAAGCGGGAAAAAGAAACGCTTTTTCATATGGATATCTCCCTATTGGTCGTAACTGTAAAGGTGAAAGTCCCGCAGGGTAAATATGCCGTCCTGATAGAGGACTTTGGCGGAGGTCCAGGCAGCACGAAGGGGAATCGGGTAGGATTGATAGGTTAAACAGAATGCGCCCTCGAATCGAAGACCGTCCCATTGCTCCTTGCAGAATGAAGCGAACAGGCCGGAGGAGGGGGCTTCTTCCAGGTCCAGGTCCTCGCCGTCGATTTCAACCAGCTCATGTCCCAGAACGGCAAAGGTCCGTCCGCTGACTTGCGCCGTGTCGAACAGCCTGGGGAGCTGTTCCCGCCAGAGGCTTTCCGGGAAGGCGTACGCCGTCAGGGTTCCGTCCGGGTTTTTCTCCAGAATGTGCAGCTCATAAAAAGAAGTGTTTGTCCCGCTGCCAACGTAGCACACAATGATGAGCTCGTTTTCCCCGTCGCCGTCCGCATCGAAGCAGTCCATCCAGGGGGGAATCCGCCGGGGCGTAAGGTAGAGCCAATCGAATTCCGCCATACAGTTGTCCCAGGAAACCAAGACGGTTTCGCCGCCTTCCAGAGCATAAAACGCCGCATTTGCCGGCGGCAGCTCCGCCAGCAGGGCCGGAGACGGGCCAAAGTCCAAACCAAAATCAAGTTCAGGGTTGTCCAAGTCATACAGTGTTTGGGGAAGCTCATATTTTTCTGCCGGAACCCGGCCCTGCGTCACGATGGCGGGGGCGGAGATGGGCTCCAGGGGACGGGTCTCCGGCAGAGCTGCGCTCTCCGCCGCGGGAGGCTCCTCCGGCAAGACCTCCGGCTCCTCTGGGGCAGGCGCGCCGCAGCCGCTCAAAAGTGACAGGGCCAGAAGCAGGGAAAGCGTTCTTTTTTTCATACGGCCTCTCAGTCCCACCAGAAATACCACTTGTCAGACTTTGCCAGGGTGTCCGCCAGATATCCCACGGTTCCGCAGCCCTGGTCCACGATGTCCGGGCAGAAGGCGTATTGTTCCAGAGCCAGGGCCATGGCCTCCTCCCGCCGCACCGGGGCGGGGAGATCGTATTCCAATACGTCCCGGGTAATCACCGCCGGGACGGCCCCATACTTCTCATACCAATATTTTGCGGCCGCCATTTGCTCCTCGTTGCAGGGGCACTCGTTCCAGCCTCCGAAGGGGACGTAAGCGAAGACCTCCCAGGGGTTCTTCACCGGGATTTCCGCCAGCGCCAGGGGAATGGTCTTCCCATGAAAATCGGAGATGCCCAGGAAGCGGTCCACGGTCTCGCCGCCCGCCATTTCGCCGAGGACCTCCTGGTCGGGCCAGTTGAAGCCGTCCTCTGCGTAGTCCTCCTTACGCTGGTCGGCCATGCGGCGAAGGAGAGCGCCGCCGTCCTCCACCGCCAGGGAGAGAAGCCTTTGCCGGAACGCCTCCGGCGTTTCGCTCCCCGGCCATTCGAACCCTTCCAGAGGGGAATCCTCTCCAACGGCGACGAGGACGGGGACAAAGTCCGCCGGGGATGCCTGGGTTTTCGCGAAAAGCCGCCGGAGGATTCCCGTCTGCGGGGAGGTATTTCGCCCCGCCCGCCTCCGGGCTTCCCGGTAGGCGGTGAGGATAGGGGAGGGGTTTTCCATAGGCGGAAATTCCTTACAGGGGCAGTTCAAAACAGCCGTTTGTTTCTCATACATGGTTTGGAGCCTCCGTTTCCAGCGAGATTTTCGAAAACAGCCGCAGACCGTTTTCCCAGGTAATCCGGGTCATTTCCTCCGGCGTGACGTTTTTCCACGCCGCCAATTTTTCAATGATATAGGGCAGATTCCGGCTGTCGTTCCGTTTTCCCCGCAGGGGAACCGGGGAGAGGAAGGGGGAGTCCGTCTCCACGACCATCCGGTCCAGGGGCGTAACGGCAGCGACCTCGGGGGCCTTCTGGGCATTTTTATAGGTGATGGGTCCGTCAAAGCCCAGATACCAGCCCCGCTTTAAAAGCGTCTCCGCCATCTCGGGACTGCCGGAGAAGCAGTGGAACACGCCCCGGACGGCGGGATACTCCAGCACAATGGACAAAGAATCCCTGTGGGCCTCCCGGTCGTGGACGATGACGGGCAGGTCCAGCTCAATGGCCAGTTCAATCTGCCGCCGGAAGACCATCTGCTGGAACTCCCTGGGAGGGTTGTCCTTCCAATAGTAGTCCAGGCCGATTTCCCCTATTGCCGCCACCTTCTTGTGGCCGCACAGCGTCCGGAGGGCGGCAAAGTCTGCCTCCCCTGTTCCGGCGCAGTCGGAGGGGTGGATGCCCGCGGCGGCATAGACAAAGGGATACCGCTCCGCCAGGGCTGCGGCGGCCCGGGAGCTCTCCAAGTCGCAGCCGGGGTCCACCACCAGCCCCACCCCGGCGGCGGGAAGAGCGGAGAGGATCTTGTCCCGGTCAGCGGAGAAGCCGTTTGAGTCGTAATGGGCATGGGTATCGAAAATGGGCATGGCGAAACCTCCTGGTAAAACAAAAAGGACATCCGGACGGATGCCCTTTTGGCCTGACGGCCTCCGGGCATTCACACGGAAGCGTCATTCCCCCGGGAACGGGGATATGGTTGGATCAACCGATCCGATTGAGCTTCAGGGTCATGGCGCTCTTTTTGTGAGCGGCCGCGTTCTTGTGGAGAACACCCTTCGCCACAGCCTGATCGACCTTCTTCACCGCAACCTTGTAAGCGCCATCGGCATCGGTGCGATTGCCCTCCGCCGCGGCGGCCTCGAACTTTTTGATCGCGGTCTTGAGATCGGACTTCGTGGCCTTGTTGCGGGCGTTCCTCGCCTTCCCGATGAGGACGCGCTTCTTGGCAGACTTGATATTCGGCAAACCAAACACCTCCTTTGGCCGTTGAGTTCATGCGGGCAGGACAAGTCCTACCGTACAGACCTATATTCTAGCAGGGAAAGCTCCAAAAAGCAAGGTTTTTTTTTCATATTTTCATAAGATTCTAAAAAGCGGAGCAGAGAGGCGTTTCCCGGGGCGCATCCCTGGAGACCTTCCGGCATTTTTCCGGAACCGGGCTCATAAACTACAAAGAAACAAGCTGTTAAAAGACTCCAGAAGGAGGAGATGGGCATGACTTCAAGGCAGGCGGGGCGGCGGCTGATGAAGGCGCGGGCGCGGCGGAGCGTTCGGAGCGCCCGCGGCAGAACCCGGAAAAGCGAGCCCTTGGCGGCAAAGGATTTGCGGCTGATGCTGCGGCTGGTGGCCTGCGGCGGCATTTTCGTGGCGCTGGTGGCGGCGAAGCTGCTGCTCCCGGCGAAAATGGCGGGCTTCAATGAAAAGCTCTCCGCCGCTATGGAGCGGAATATGGATGTTCAGGCGGTATTTTCCGCTGTGGGCCGGGCCTTCTCCGGGGAGCAGGGAGTGGCGGAGGTCTACCAGGCGGTTTTCCAGCCCCAGACGGAAGCCGTTCAAACCGGAACCGCCGCCTTCCCGGGAGGAGAAGCCCCTTCCGCCTCCGAACAGGAAAATTCCCTGAAAAACGGGACCGTCCGAAGGCCGAAAATCCAGGACGGCGCGGCGCTGGAGACCCTGCGCGGTTACCGGGCGGAATCCGGCGCCTCGAAAGAGCCTGAAGCGCCAGAGACCCGGCCGGCTTCCAATTTGGCCTATGTCCTCTACTCCCAGGAGAATCTTCCCGAAGGGGTCAGCATGGAGCAGGCCATGTTGGGCTTTGACTACTGCGCCCCGGTGCCCGGGACGGTCAGCTCCGACTTTGGATACCGGGAACACCCAACGGAGGGGGAGGAGCGGTTTCACTACGGCGTGGACCTGGCGGCGGACACAGGGACGGAGGTGCGCTGTTTTGCCGACGGCACCGTTACCGCCGTAGGGGACAGCAGCAGCTACGGCCGCTACTGCATTGTAGCCCACGAGGGAGGCTATTCCACACTCTATGCCCATTGCAGCCGGATCACGGCTTCTTCCGGCGAGGCGGTAAATCGGGGACAGAAAATCGCCGAGGTGGGGGAGACGGGGATGGCCACCGGGCCCCACCTCCACTTTGAGCTCCAGAGGGACGGAACCTACCTGAACCCCATTTATTATGTTTCCGCCCTGTAAAATCCATGTTAGCGGAGGTTTTGCCGTTCTTGCCCTTTGGTTCGCTCTGGTCAACGGATGGGAACCCCTGGCCACGGTGCTGGGGGCCGCCGCCGTCCACGAGCTGGGACACTGGGCTTTGCTCCGGGGACAGGGGGCGAAGGTGAGGAGCGTTCGACTTGGCGTTCTGGGTGCGGTGATGGAAGCGGACAGCGGGCGGCTGACCTATGGCGGGGAACTGGCGGCAGCGCTGGCGGGCCCCGCCGCCAACCTTCTGGCGGCGCTGGCTTTGACGGCCCTGGGCGGAAGCCGCTGGCCCGCCGCCGTGGGGGCGAACCTGGTTTTGTGCATATTCAACCTCCTGCCCATCCGGCCCCTGGACGGAGGCCGGGCCCTGTATCTGCTGGCCTCCTGGGCGAGAGGACCCGGGGCGGGGGAGGCGGCGGCACGCTGGGCGGGAACTGCGGCGGCTCTGGCTCTGGCGGCGGCGCTGGGGGGTGTAATGTGGGGGACGGGAGGAAGCCTGTGGCTGCTGCCCGCGCTGCTGGCCAGCGTCTATTGGGGCCTCTTGCCCTGGTTTCCCGGTTCATGCGAATAAGGAAAGGCCCCCGTGTCTGCACGCGGGGGCCTTTCATCAGCCGGCCAGACGCTGGGACAGCTGTTCCAAAATATAGTCTCCCAGGTCCTTCCGCTCGGACTCCGCGTCCGCCTGGGCGGCCTGCAGGCTGGCATAGGCGCGGGCGGTCTTTTCCACGTCGGCCTCCTCCCGCAGGGATTCGATCCAGGCGTCCAGAGCCTTCATTATGCGGTCCCAGTCCTCCTGTTCCTCCTTTTTCTCCTTGCTCAGCTTCATCCGATCCAGCATGGTGCGCTGAACTCCGGACAAGGCGGTGAGAAGGCTGTCCTTCATAAAGGCTTCCCGGCCGGGAGAAGCGGCTGCCTTTTGGGCGCTTTGGGCCTTGGCGGCGCTTTGGACAAGCTGCTCCTGGAAGGAGGAACCGGCGGGTTCGCCCCGCCGGGCTGCGGGGCGGCGGTTTTCCGTGGGGGCCTGGGCGTTTGTCAGGGATGAAATGCTCATTTTGCGGCGCTTCCTTTCGTTTTCATATGATAGGTAAAAAGCAGAAAGCGGCTGTGAAGGTGTATCACGGCCGCTTTCTGTTCCCTGCGTTGTGTCCCTCCGCAGTCCGTTGCGGAGGAGATTATTTTGCGTATTCGACGACTTTGGTTTCCCGGAGGACATGGACCTTGATTTGACCGGGGTACTCCATTTCCTCCTCAATCTTCTTGGCAAGATCCCGGGCCAGAATGACCATCTGATCCTCAGATACCTGCTCGGGCTTCACCATGACGCGGACCTCCCGGCCCGCCTGAATGGCGAAGGCCTTGTCCACGCCGGGATAGGAGCCGGTGATGGTCTCCAGCTGCTCCAGGCGCTTAATGTAGTTCTCCAGGTTTTCACGGCGGGCGCCGGGCCGGGCGGCGGAAATGGCGTCTGCGGCCTGAACCAGGCAGGCGACGATGGTCCTGGGCTCCACATCGTTGTGGTGGGCCTCGATGGCGTGAATAATGTCCTCTTTCTCCTTGTACTTCCGGGCAAACTCCACGCCCAGGGCCACATGGGTGCCCTCCATCTCGTGGTCCACGGACTTGCCGAGGTCGTGGAGCAGGCCCGCCCGTTTGGCGGCCTGAACGTCCACACCCAGCTCCGCCGCCATCATGCCGGCGATGTGGCTGACTTCCACGGAGTGCTGGAGAACGTTCTGGCCGTAACTGGTGCGGTAATGGAGGCGGCCCAGCATCTTCACCAACTCCGGGTGGAGGCTGCGGATGCCGCACTCGAAGGTGACCCGCTCGCCCTCAGCTTTGATGGTGGCGTCCACCTCCCGGCGGGCCTTTTCCACCATTTCCTCAATATGGGTGGGGTGGATGCGCCCGTCGGAAATCAGCTTTTCCAGGGCCAGTCGGGCAATTTCCCGGCGCACCGGCTCAAAGCAGGAGACGGTGATGGCCTCCGGCGTATCGTCGATGATAAGGTCCACGCCTGTCAGGGTTTCGATGGTGCGGATGTTCCGGCCTTCCCGGCCGATGATACGGCCCTTCATCTCGTCATTGGGCAGGGGAACCACACTGACGGTCATATCGGCCACCTGATCGGCGGCACAGCGCTGGATAGCCTGGGCTACGATCTCCCGGGCCCGGGCGTCGCACTCCTCCTTCATCCGGGACTCCACCTCTTTGATTTTCAAGGCGGTCTCGTGGGTGACTTCCGCTTCCACCTGGTCGATGAGGTACTGCTTCGCCTCCTCGGTAGTGAAGCCGGAGATGCGCTCCAGCATTTCGGTCTGGCCGCGCTTAACAAGTTTGATTTCCTCGGTTTCCTTGTCGATGGCGGCGTGCTTTTGAGTCAGGGACTCCTCTTTTTTCTCCACGGCCTCGATCTTGCGGTCGAGGTTTTCCTCCTTTTGCTGCAGGCGGTTTTCCTGCCGCTGAAGGTCGGCGCGGCGTTCCTTGACTTCCTTTTCGTACTCGCTGCGGTTTTTTAAGATCTCCTCTTTGGCTTCCAGCAGGGCCTCGCGCTTTTTGGATTCGGCGCTTTTGATGGCCTCGTTGACGATGCGCGTTCCCTCTTGCTCGGCGCTGGAGATTTCTTTTTCAGAGACGTTCTTCCGGTAGCGAATACCAAGCGGGAAGCAAATCACGCCGCCGGCCACCAACCCGATTAAGAGGGTGATGATGATCTGAATCACGGCTGCTGATTCCTCCATTCAATTTTGGTATTGCCGCGGGAAGCCCGCTTCAAAAACCGTCAACACGCCCGTACGGCGGAGAGGCGCGTTTCCCCTCCAAGGGCATGAATGTCCCCGGGGCGGTATGGCCGCCGGCGGCTGTCGGACATGGGTTTCCTTGTCTTCCGCCCGCGTCCCGAATGGGGGACGCCTGTCTTTCCAAGGCGGAATGTCTTTCGCTGTTGGGCGCATTGCCGGTTTCCAAAACAAGACCCGCGGACAGGAGCGTTTTAGAAAACGACCGGAGGGCACCCCTTTGCCCTCCGACGGCAATCTGCCTTTAGTTTAAACTTTTACTGGACCGCTGTCAAGCAAAATCCTCAAACCGGAGGCGAAATCACAAGAAAATTTTGGCAGGAACGGAAATGCCCGCCAAACCCGGCGCAAAAGCAACAGCCGCGTGGTCAAAATACTTGGAGGAAGCGTATGGCCGCGCACGCCGTTCTCCGCCCTGCTCCCGTCCTCTCCCATTTCTAATGATTCTTCCGAACGGCTCTAAGTATCAATATACGCGGCGGCGGCGTAGCCCACATGTCCTTGGTGGTGGACGACGTACCAGCCCTGCCACTCGCCGTATATGGTTACCGGCGCGCCGTCCGGGAGGTTTGCCAGGATGGTTCCGGTGGGGGCGGGATAGCTCCGCAGGTTCAGCGTTCCCCAGCTGACGGCGACGGCGCCTTGGACAGGGTCCATGGGGTAGATAAAAGGAAGGCCGAAGAACTCCGTAAGGGCCCGGGCCAGCTGCTGGGCGATGGCGTCCATGTGTCCCTCCACCCAGACGGCGTCAGACCAGTTGTCGTGGTAGCCGATTTCCACCAGGACCGCCGGGGCGTTGGACTGGGAAACCTCTCCCAGGGTGGTGGTGGAGCGGGTGGTGACTTTTCCGGGGAGGGGGTAAATTTTCCGCAGCTCCTGGGCAATGAGCTCCGCCGCCCGCTGGCCCTGGCGGCTGCCGGGATAGTAGAAGGCGATGATCCCCCGCTCCTCGCCGTAGCGCCCCTCCGGCGCGCCGTTGGAATGCAGGGCCAGGTAGAGGTCGTAGGTTCCCCGGTTGGCCTCCCGGATGGAGGACCCGGCGGTCATCTCGGGCTTGTTGCGCTTGTATTGAATGCCGTTGGAGAGGAGATAGGGGACCAGGGCGTCCGCCAGCAGGTTCATATTGTATTCCTCCGAACCGCTGCCGGTAACGTAGCTGTTCCACTCCTGTGTCGATGGGCTTAAATAAATCGTGGGCATGGCAATTCCTCCTTCTCTATGAATCCTATGGAAATCCGGAAGGAAGTGTGCTATATTAGGAGAGAAAAAATGCCGGGAGGGCTTGACCTATGAAAGCAGAGCGCGCATACCCCAGCGC
Organism: uncultured Oscillibacter sp.; assembly: GCA_910585165.1. Lineage (GTDB taxonomy): Bacteria > Bacillota > Clostridia > Oscillospirales > Oscillospiraceae > Oscillibacter. The sequence continues at coordinate 18,517 of CAJUBX010000001.1, forward strand.
CGCCGTCACACCCAAGGCCGAAGCGGCCATTCTCCGGGGACACCCTTGGGTTTACGGCGCGGAAATTTTGCCTGTGGAGAGCACGCCGGAAAACGGCGGCTTGGTGGACGTGCGAAGCCGGAAGGGCGCGTACCTGGGCACCGGATTTTGGTCGGAGCGGTCAAAAATCCGGGTCCGCCTGATTTCCCGAAACGCCAACGACCGCTTTGACGCCGCATTTTGGGAGCGGAAGCTCCGCTGGGCCTGGGAGTACCGGAAGACCGTCATGGCCCCGGAGGACCTGGACGCCTGCCGCGTTGTGTTCGGAGAGGCGGACATGTTTCCCGGATTGACGGTGGACAAGTTCCATGACCTCCTCAGCGTCCAGGTGCTGTCGGCAGGCATGGAGAGGATTAAGGACCGGGTGCTTCCCGCGCTGGTCTGCGTCCTTCGGGAGGACGGGCAGGCTGTCCGGGGCGTTTTTGAGCGGAACGATGTTCCTCTCCGGGAGAAGGAGGGCCTTGCGCAGTACAAGGGCTGGTTCCCCCTGCCGGGAGAGGCCGTACCGGAGTCCCCGGTGACGGAGATTGTGGAAAACGGCGTGAAATACCTGGTAGATGTAGAGAACGGCCAGAAAACCGGGTTTTTCCTGGATCAAAAGTATAACCGCTTGGCAGTCAGGCGGCTGGCGGAGGGAAAAACGGTGCTGGACTGCTTCACCCACACCGGCTCCTTTGCGCTGAACGCCGCCTTGGGCGGAGCGAAGCATGTCACCGCCGTGGACGTGTCGGCCTCCGCAGTGGAGATGGCCCGGGCCAACGCGGAGCGGAACGGCCTGGGCGGCGTGGTGGACTGCGTGGCGGCCAATGTCTTCGAGCTGCTCCCGGCCCTGGAAAAGGAGGCGGCGAAATACGACTTCATCATCCTGGACCCGCCGGCCTTCACAAAATCCCGGAAGACGGCGGCCAGCGCTATGACGGGGTATAAGGAAATCAACTACCGGGCCATGAAGCTTCTTCCCCGGGGCGGCTACCTGGCCACCTGCTCCTGTTCCCACTTCGCGGAGGAGGAGAAATTCACGGCCATGCTCCGCTCCGCCGCCCATGACGCCGGGGTTCGCCTCCGGCAGATCGAGGCGCGGCAGCAAAGCTGCGACCACCCGGTTTTGTGGGGGGTGGAGGAGACAAATTATTTGAAGTTTTACCTGTTTCAAGTGGTTTGAGCCGTGGAAAATGCGGCCCGCATCCCCCTCAGGTCCCCCGTGGTCCGAAGAAACCAAAAGGAGCACGCCAAATCCCCGGCAAAGACCAGCAGACAGGCGTACGTCACCGCCGGAGGAACCGCTGCCGCCAGCGTCTGCATGCCCGGCTGGATGAAGCGCACCGCCGCCCACACCAGCATGCCCCAGGCCAGCGTAAAGGGCGGGCAGACCCGTCCCTGCAGGTTTCCCGGAACCTGGGAATAATCCCAGAACCGTACGCCCAGGAACCGTTCGCCGGCCCAGTGGAAGGCATATTCCACCGCCGTGGCCGCCAGCCCGCCGAAGACGATGAGCTCCGGCCCACCCATAGGCGGCAGGGCCAGCACCGCCAGCATCCCCAGGCCGTACACCGGGCACAGGGGCAGCACCAAAAGGCAGCGCCTCCGCCGGTCCTCCGACCGGGAGACAGCGGCAAAGGCCAGTTCCACCAGCCAGCCAAGAAAGCTGTAAATCCAAACGTACCAGAGCCAAGGGCCCATCATAATCACCCCGGGGTTCAGTATCTCCCGGAGGTGGGATGGTATCCGCCTCTTGCGCAGGCAGTTTTTTCATGGTACAATGGTCGAAAAAGAGCGGAAAAGACAGGAGGAGAACAGAATGGATACATGGGAAAGCCTGCGGAGCGAGTGCCTGGAGTGTAAAGGGTGTTCCCTTGCCGATACCCGCCACAACGTGGTTTTCGGGGACGGCGCGGAGGACGCGGAGATTTTGTTTATCGGAGAAGGCCCCGGACAGCACGAGGACGAGCAGGGAAAGCCCTTCGTGGGCCGGGCCGGGAAACTGCTGGATGAGATGCTGGAGATGGTAAACCTGGACCGGAGCAAGGTCTACATCGCAAATATCGTCAAATGCCGCCCGCCCCAGAACCGGGACCCTCTGGGGGTGGAACAGGACGCGTGCATCGGCTGGCTGCGCCGCCAGACGGCGCTGCTGCGGCCCAAGATCATTGTCTGCCTGGGCCGCATTGCCGCCAAGGTCATTATCAAAGACGATTTCCGCATTACCCAGGAGCATGGGCAGTGGTTTGAGCGAAACGGCGTGTGGATGACCGCCCTCTACCACCCGGCGGCCCTGCTGCGGGACGTTCGCAAGCGCCCCGACACCTTTGAGGATTTGAAGGCCATCCAGGCCAAGGCCAGGGAACTGTGCGGCCATACGGAGCTTTGAGCATTCGGCTGGGGGAGGGCCGTCCTTCCCCCCAGTTTTTTGCCAAAATGTAAACCTTATAAAAAAATAAGTTGACAATTGGGCGGACTTGCGCTATTCTCAAGGGCAGGAAATAAAAGGAGGAACCAAGCTATGCCAGAGAAAACCCTGTCCCGCCTGCGGACGAAAGACCTGACCCTCATCGCCCTGTTTACCGTCCTGACGGCGGTCTGCGCCTGGATTTCCGTGCCCGTCCCCGCGCCGTTGATCCAGTTTACCATGCAGACCTTCGCCATTTTTGCCGCCCTGATGACTCTGGGAGGTAGGCGGGGAACCTACGCCGTTACCGCCTACCTTCTGTTGGGGGCTGTGGGCGCGCCGGTTTTCAGCGGCTTTAGAGGGGGCCCCGGCGTACTGCTGGGGGCCACCGGCGGTTACATTCTGGGATTTTTATTCACCGCCCTGCTCTACTGGGGCATGACAGCGAAGCTGGGGGAGTCCCTTCCGGTAAAGCTGGCTGCCGGGACGCTGGGCATGGCGGCATATTACGCCTTTGGAACCGCCTGGTATCTGGCGCTTTACGCGCATATGGGGAAGCCCATGGGGCTTTTGTCCGCCTTGGGCTACTGCGTATTTCCGTTCATACTTCCGGACCTGATCAAGTTGGCTCTGGCGGCGCTGCTGGCCCAGCGGGTGGGAAACTATGTGCGGTGATTTTGCCCTCTCTTTCTTGTAAAAAACCTGGCCGGCGCAACATGCGCCGGCCAGGTTTCTCATTCCGCGGTTTCCGCAGGGTCCTGCAGATACTGGTATTCCAGCAGCAGCCGCCCGGTGCCGCTGGACATATTTCCAAAATGATAGGGCTGGTCCGCCCGGAACCGGAGGGCGTCCCGTTCCAGAAGCTGAAAGTCCTGGCCCTCCGCCGTCAGGCTGACGGTGCCGGAAATCACCGTAGCATGGCAGATACAGCCGGGCAGGGAAGGAGCGGGAGCGTATTTTGCGCCAATGTACAGATCCAGAAAACAGCTCATCATGCGGGTTTTGCCGTCGTAAGGGAGGCTTGGCCGCAGAACGGTTCTGCCGCCGTCCAGATACCGGGGCCGGGAATCCTGAACCCGGGCCAGAATAGGGCCGTCCTTTGGCGGCTCCGGTTTTGACGCTCCTGTCTCCGGCTTGTGGGGCATAAGGCGCTCGCCGGGGATAGGCTTGAACAGATCGTCCTCCATATGCGCACGCTCCTCCGTTCTCTCTCTCATCGGAATAACCTGCTTTATACTACCCGTTTTGTCGAAATTTGTCAAGGCGCATGTGGAGGCTCGGGAAGCTGGCCGCCCGCTGCGGAATATCCCGGCGGCGGTCTTGACGGCGGCGGCATTGTCCTGTAAAATGGAAGCGGCAAAACACCAAGCCCGGCATACGGAAGAAAGCGGTCCCGCCGGGGGAAACAGCGCTGCGGGTCTTTTGCAACGCTTATAAGAAATAGGAGAGACGGATGTTTAAACTGCTGAAAACAGAGGGCCGCGCCCGGCGCGGCGAGTTTTCCTGCGCCCACGGCGGCGCGGTTCAGACCCCGGTGTTCATGAATGTAGGCACCCAGGCCGCTATCAAAGGCGGCGTGGACGCGTTTGATCTTCGGGAGGTGGGATGTCAAATTGAACTGAGCAACACCTACCACCTGCACCTCCGGCCCGGGGACGGGCTGATCCGGCGGCTGGGCGGGCTTCACAAATTCATGAATTGGGACGGGCCTATACTTACGGATTCCGGCGGATTTCAGGTTTTTTCCCTGGCCTCCCTCCGCCGGATTAAGGAGGAGGGGGTTTATTTCTCCTCCCACATCGACGGGCAAAAGATATTCATGGGCCCGGAAGAGTCCATGCGCATCCAGTCCAACCTGGGCAGCGATGTGGCCATGGCCTTTGACGAGTGCGTGGAGAATCCGGCGGCGTATGAGTACGCCAAAGCCTCCTGCCAGCGGACCCTCCGGTGGCTGGAGCGCTGCAAGCGGGAGCATGACCGCCTGAACGCCCTGCCGGATACCGTTAATCCGGGCCAGCTTCTCTTCGGCATCAACCAGGGAGCCACATTCCCGGACCTCCGCGTCTGGCACATGGAGGAGATCGCCAAGCTGGACTGCGACGGCTACGCCATCGGGGGCCTGGCGGTGGGGGAGCCCACTCAGGTAATGTACGACATCATTGACGCGGTGGAGCCCCACATGCCCCGGGAAAAGCCCCGGTATCTTATGGGCGTGGGTACGCCGAGCAACATAATCGAGGGGGTGGCCCGGGGAATAGACTTCTTTGACTGCGTCATGCCCTCCCGGAACGGGCGGCACGGGAAGCTCTTTACTTGGGAGGGGACCGTCAATATTCTCAACGCCAAGCACGCCACAGACGACAGGCCCGTCAGCGAACGCTGCGGCTGCCCGGTGTGCAGGCGGTTCTCCCGGGCCTATCTCCGGCATCTTTTCAAGGCGGAGGAAACCCTGGGCCTGCGGCTGGCGGTGCTGCACAACCTGTATTTTTACAACGAGCTTACCGCCAAAATCCGGGAGGCGCTGGACGAGGGGCGCTTCGCGGACTTTCGGGCGGAGTACAGCGAGAAACTGGCGGCGCGGGTTTGAAAATGCGGAGATAAGGACGAATGAAAAATCCTTGGGAATCGGTTCCGCTGGGGGATTATGAAAACCACATGAAGCTGGGCTCCGTTATGCAGCTCCAGGCGCTCAGCGAGATGATGAAGGACCAGTTCAGCGCCTGCCCGGCCGCCAGGGTCCTGATATTGGGCATTGCGGGCGGAAACGGCCTGGAACATGTCCGGCCCGGACAATTTGAAACGGTGTATGGCGTTGACGTCAACGCCTCTTACCTGGAAGCGGCGTCGGCCCGGTATCCTGGTTTAGAGGGCGTGCTGGAATGCCTGCGGGCGGATTTAAGGGAGGATTCCTGCCGTCTGCCGGAGGCGGATTTGGTCATTGCGAACCTGATTATCGAATATATAGGATATAGGTGCTTTGAAAAAGCCATCCGGCAAACAGGTCCAAGGGCCGTCTCGTGCGTCATTCAGATCAACCGTGAAGAAGGCGGCTGGGTATCGGATTCTCCCTATCTGCACGCGTTCGACGGTCTGGAACGGGTGCATTGCCGCATAGATGCGGCGGAATTGGAACAGGTGATGAGGAAAGCCGGATACCGCAAAGGCAAAACGCTGGAGCGGGCGCTCCCCAATGGAAAGGCGCTCCTTCGGATGGATTTTTTAAGGAACCGGTGATGAAAGCCCCGCGCACATAAGGCGGGCCGTTTTGCCCGCCGGCCGGACAAAAAAGCTCCCGGACAAAAGTCCGGGAGCTTTTCTCGTTCTCGTTAAACCGCTCTGGTAACCTTGCCGGAGCGCATGCACCGGGTGCAGACATACACGTGGCGGGGGGAACCGTCCACGATTGCCTTGACACGTTTCACGTTGGGCTTCCAGGGACGGTTGGAACGCCGGTGAGAGTGAGAGACTTGAATACCAAAGGTCACGCCTTTGCCGCAATACTCGCACTTAGCCATCCATTGCACCTCCCCGCTGTCGCATAGTCGTGCGTATTTTCATAAGCACGAGTGTTATAATAACAGAATCTATCGAAAAATGCAAGAAGAATTTTCAAAAAAGCAGAAGTTTTTTTGCGGGGTTTCTCTCCCATCTTCTGCGCGGAAGGTGTTGCGGAATTGTAAGACTTCATATATAATGGAAGCAAGCGCGTCGCGGACGCGTAAACCAAGGACGCCCGGCCTCTTGCCGGGAAAAGGAGTAAGGCCATGCGTGAACACGGTTTGAAGGTGAAGGATTTTGTATCCCTCTTTAGTTTGGAGGTCTTAAACTGCGGCAGCGACTTTGAAAGCGCCCTGCTGACCGTCCCGGACCTGAACCGGCCGGGCCTCCAGTTCCACAGCTTTTACGACTATTTTGATCCCTGCCGCCTCCAGGTCATCGGCAAGGCGGAGGTCACTTACCTCCGGGGACTCTCCGACGCCCAGCGCCGCAAATGCTTCGACGACCTGTTCCTATACGATATCCCCGCCCTGGTCATAGCCCGGGGCCTGGACTGCTTCCCCGAATGCATTGAGAGCGCCGTGGAGCATCAGAAAACGCTGCTGCGGACCAATGAGGTGACGGTGGCTTTTACCAGCCGGACCATTGAATATCTGAACCGGGTGCTGGCTCCCTGCGTCACCCGCCACGGCGTGCTGCTGGACATCTACGGCGAGGGCGTCATGATTACCGGCGATTCCGGCGTGGGCAAGAGCGAGGCGGCAATCGAGCTGATTATGCGGGGCCACCGCCTGGTAGCCGACGACGCGGTGGAGCTCCGGCGGGTCTCCGGCCGCCTGACGGGTTCCGCTCCGGAGGTCATCCGCAACTACATTGAGTTGCGGGGCATCGGCGTCATCAATGTGCAGCAGCTTTTTGGGGTGCGGGCTGTTAAAAATGAGGCCCAGCTGGATCTGGTAGTGAATTTTGAGCCTTGGGACAGCGAAAAGTTCTATGACCGTCTGGGCATTGAGGATCATTACATTGACATTCTGGACATCCAGGTTCCCACTTTGACCATTCCGGTGCGCCCCGGGCGGAATCTGGCCAGCATTGTGGAGGTGGCGGCGATGAACAACCGGCACCGGAAATTGGGATACAATGCGGCCCAGGAGCTGGCTCAAAAAGTGGACGCCCGGGCGGATGGAAAGCTGTAAGGAGGCATAAACATGTATATCGGCATTGATGTAGGAGGCACCAACCTGAAGGCAGGCCTTGTGGACGAGACGGGCCGGATTGTAAAGGTTGAGCGGGTTCCCCTGGATTTTCAGGGGCCGGAGCGCTTTGCCGAGACGCTGGCGGAGCTGTCCAAAAAGGTTATGCAGGAAAAGGTTCGCTGGGTGGGCGTGGGCCTGCCTGGGGCGGTGGACGGCGGCGACGTGCTCTTTACCACCAACATTCCCATGGAGAATGTCCCGCTGGAGCGGCTGTTCCGCCGGCATTTGGACCTTCCCCTGCTGCTGGGCAACGACGCGGACTGCGCCGCCGTGGGCGAGTTTTTCGGCGGAGCGGGGAAGGGGACCCGGGATTTTGCCGTGGTGACGCTGGGCACCGGCGTGGGCGCGGGCCTCATCGTGAACGGAAAGCTTCGGGGAGGGCTTGCCTCCAGCGAGGCGGGCCATATGGTCATCTGCCGGGATGGCGAGCCCTGCAACTGCGGCCGCAAGGGCTGCTGGGAGCGCTATGCCTCCGCCACGGGACTGATTCAGCAGACAAAACGGGCCATGGAGGCCCACCCGGAGAGCGCGCTTCACCGGTTTGCCGCAGAGCGGGGCGTGGAGGGCCGGACGGCCTTTCAGGCGGCGGAGGCCGGGGACGAGACGGCCCTTGTCGTCTGCCGGGCGTATGTGGATTATTTGGCCTGCGGCCTGGCCAGCCTGGTCAACGTCCTGCGCCCTGAGGCGGTGGCCATCGGCGGCGGCGTGGCCGCCGCGCCGGAGCATCTTCTGCTGGAGCCTCTGCGGGAGGCTGTGGCGAGGGAGAGCTTCTCCCGCCACGGGGGCCGGGTCACGAGGATTCTTCCGGCAGAGCTGGGCAACGACGCGGGCATCATCGGCGCGGCGATGCTGGGCCGGGCGATGTAAGTTGAAAACAGGGAGGCCTTCCATGGATTGGGTAACGGGGCTTGACAAACAGGTGAAGGACTATCTGCCGGACCTGCGGGTGCTAAGCGGGGAGCCTATGGCGAAGCACACCTCTTTCCGGGTGGGCGGCCCGGCCAGGCGGATGGCTTTTCCGGAGACGGGGGAGCAGCTGGTGCTGCTGCTGTCCATAGCCCGGGAGTGGGGGGCCCGTCCCCTGGTGATTGGAAACGGAACGAATCTGCTGGTCCCGGACGGGGGGCTGGACCGGCTGGTAATTGAGACCTCCGGCCTCTGCCGCCTGGAGGCGGGGAAGGAGCCGGGCAGCCTTGTGGCGGAATCCGGCGTTTCCCTGGCAAGAGTGGCGGATTTCGCCTGCAAACAAGGGCTTGCGGGGCTGGAATTTGCCCACGGCATCCCCGGCACGGTGGGCGGCGGCGTGTGTATGAACGCCGGGGCCTACGGCGGAGAGCTGAAACAGGTGGTTGCAAATGTGACGGCGCTGTTCCCGGAGGAGGGGATAAAGACTCTTGCCGGGGAGGATTTGGCCTTCGGCTACCGCAGGAGCTTTCTTGCGGACCACCCGGAGGCCGTGGTGCTGTCCGCCGTTTTCCATCTTGCTTCCGGCGACCCGGAGGTTATCCGGGAAACCATGCGGGACCTGATGGCCCGCCGGAAGGCCAGCCAGCCCCTGGAGCTTCCCAGCGCGGGGAGCACTTTTAAGCGGCCGGAGGGTTATTTTGCCGGAACCCTCATCGACCAATGCGGATTGAAGGGCCGGACGGTGGGCGGCGCGCAGGTCAGCGAGAAGCACGCGGGCTTCATCGTCAACCGGGGCGGAGCCACCTGTGCCGAGATTCAGGAGCTGATATGGCAGGTGCGGGAGGCCGTCTTTGAAAAGACCGGCGTCCAGCTGGAGCCGGAGGTCCGGTTTGTGGAGTAAAGGGGGAAGGGGTCCCATGGAAATTCTGATTATCTCCGGCCTGTCCGGCGGGGGAAAGAGCAAGGCGGCGTCCTTTTTGGAGGACAGCGGCTTCTATATTGTGGACAATATGCCCGCCGCCATGATACTGAAATTCGCGGAGTTCTGCGCCGGAGGCGGCGGGCGGTACGCCCGGGCCGCCCTGGTGTACGACGTGCGGACGGCGGAATCCTTCAACGAGCTGTTTGACGTGCTGGACAAATTGAAGGGTATGGGCGGCGTCTGCCGGATGCTGTTTCTGGAGGCGTCTCCGGCCGCCATCATCAAGCGCTATAAGGAGACCCGGCGGCGGCATCCCCTGGAGAAGGAGGCCGACTCCCTGGAGGAGGCCGTGGAGAAGGAGCGGGAGCTGATGCTCCCGGTGAAGGAGCGGGCGGATTTTGTCATTGACACCACCCGGCTTTCCACCGCCAGACTGCGGCGGGAACTGATGAGTCTCTTTAACAGCGGAGAAGAACAGGCGGGCATGACGGTGAACGTCACCTCCTTTGGCTTCAAGTACGGACTTCCCCTGGAGGCCGATTTGGTGCTGGACGTGCGGTTCATGCCGAATCCCTTTTACATAGAGGAGCTGCGGCATCAGACGGGCCTGGACGAGGCGGTGGCGGACTATGTGTTCGGCTTCCAGCAGACCCAGGATTTCCTCCGCAAGGTGGAGGACCTGCTGGGCTTTACCCTGCCGCTGTACGCAGAGGAGGGGAAGACGGGACTGGTCATTGCCGTGGGCTGTACCGGCGGGCACCACCGCTCCGTGGCCATCGCCCATGCGCTGACGGAGTTTATCCGCAGGCAGGGCTACCAGACGGCGGAGCACCACCGGGATATGGAACGGGCCGTTTGAGCCGGAAAGGAAACCTATGGATTACCAGCCTTACCGCGTGCCCCGGAAGCAAGGTCCCCGGATTGCCGTCATCGGCGGCGGGCACGGCCTGTCCAACATGCTGCGGGGCTTGAAGGAGTACACGGAAAATCTTTCCGCCATTGTCACGGTGGCGGACGACGGCGGCGGCTCCGGCGCGCTGCGCCAGGACCTGAGGATGCCCCCTCCGGGGGACATTCGCAACTGCCTGGTAGCCCTGGCCAACACGGAGCCGCTGATGAAGCAGATGATGGACTACCGTTTCCAGGAAGGAACCCTGGCGGGACAGAGCTTCGGCAACCTCTTTTTGGCGGCGCTGAACGGCATTTCCCCCAGCTTCGACGCGGCGGTCCGCCGGATGAGCGAGGTGCTGGCCATCACCGGCCGGGTGCTGCCGGTTACCACCGCCGACGTGCAGCTGGAGGCGGAATTTGAGAACGGGGCCAGCGTCATTGGTGAGTCCAAGATTTTTCACTGCAAAAAGAAGGAGAACTGCCGGATTACCAAGGTGCGGCTGCTGCCGGAGCGCCCGAAAGCCCTGCCGGAAGCCCTGGCCGCCATCCATGAGGCGGACATGATCGTCCTGGGGCCGGGGAGCCTCTATACCAGCATCATTCCAAACCTGCTGGTGGACGGCATCGTGGACGCCATCCGGGAATCCTCCGCTTTGAAAATTTACGTCTGCAATGTCATGACCCAGGAGGGGGAGACGGAGGGCTATACCGCTTCGGACCACATTGCGGCATTGTTTCAGCACTCGGTACAGGGCCTGTTCCGGCTGTGCCTGGTAAACTCCTCGCCCATTCCCCAGGAGGCGGCGGAGCGCTACGCCCGGGAGGGAGCGGAGCTTCTGCGTTACGACACAAGGCGCTGCTCCGCCCTGGGGGTGGAACTGGTCAGCCGGCCCATCGCCATGATGCAGGACGGCTTTGTCCGCCATCATCCCGACAGGCTGGCCCAGGAATTGATTTTGCTTCACGCCGAGCGGAACGTCCGCATTGCCGGGGGACGCTACCGGATTGAGTGATGTGAAAATACTTTACAGATATTGCGGGTTAGGAGGTTTTTGCGGGTGTCCTTTTCCTTTGACACGAAAAATGAGCTTTGCAGGCTTCCGGTTCAGCGGCGGTGCTGCGCCCAGGCGGAGGCTTATGGAATTCTGCTCTACTGCCACACCTTCAGCTCCTCCGAGGTCCGCATCATTACGGAAAACCCCAATTTCGCGGCCCGCCTCCCACGGCTGTTCCAAAGGGCCTTCGATCTCAGCTTCGACCGCCGGCCGGACCAGGACCAGAGCGGAAAGATGGTATTCCAAATCCGGTCGCGGGAAAAGCTGGACCACATTATTGACCAGCTGGGTTATGACCCCCGGCAGAGCCTGGCCCTCCACATCAACTTTGCCATGGTGGAGGAGGAGTGCTGCCGGGCGGCGTTTCTCCGGGGGTGCTTTTTCGCCGGGGGAAGCATCACGGACCCATTCAAGCGGTATCATCTGGAGCTGACCGGCTCTCACCTCCAGGCCAGTCGGGAATTGGAGGTCCTGCTCCGTGAGAGCGGCTATCCTCCAAAGAGCGTGGCCCGGAACGGCAGCTCCGTTACCTACTTCAAGCAAAGCCGCCAGATCGAGGACTTTCTGACCCTCATCGGCGCCCCGGCGGCGGCCATGCGGATTATGTCCGCCAAGGTGGAAAAGGACATCCGCAACAGCGTGAACCGGCGGCTGAACTGCGACAGCGCCAACCTGGACAAGGCGGTGGAGGCTGCCCAGAACCAGGGGGCCTGCATCCGTAAGCTGGAGGCGGCTGGGCGGCTTCAAGAGCTGCCGGACAAGCTCCAGGAGACGGCAGCCCTGCGGCTGGCCCACCCGGAGCTGAGCCTCAGCGAGCTGGCGGAGCTGTTTGACCCGCCGGTGACGAAATCCTGTTTGAACCACCGCCTGCGGAAGCTGGCGGAGCTGGCGGAGGGACTGTAGGCGGTGGGATAGGACGGGGAGTAGAGTGATGCGGCATCAATTTCACAGTGAGCTGGCCTGCGACGAGGTTTGGTACCGGCTGAATATTCTGCTGCAAAACTTTGCCGTCTGTGGGCCGAAGCGGTGTGAGGTCCGGGGCGAGCTGGCGGCGTGGGGCTGTTATCTCTGGCTGAGAAGACCGGGCGGATACGGCGGAACGCCCGTTCCGCTCCGGTTGTGGACGGAGGAGGGTGAAACGCCGGGTTGTGAGATCGTCTGTACCTTTTTGCCGTCGGGGCGAGAATGGCGATGGCTGCTGATTATCGGCGGCGGCCTTTGGCTGGAAGCGTTTTTTGCCGGACTTGCAGGCGGTGTCCCCTTTTTTCGGGCGCTGCTGGCCGGACTTGTGGTTGGAAGCATCGCTTCCGCCGTGCTTAGTTTCCTAATTTTCGGTCTTGCGCGCCTCCTCTCCCTGAGGCGTGAACGGGAACTACTCCAATGGATTCAGGCATATCTGCTTCTCCAAGAGCCGGAGGGCATTCTGCTGCCGGATTTGGAAACGCAGAAGGCCGTATGGGCGGGTTTCCTGCCGGAGGCGGAACCAGTCGAAAAGCGTCGCTTCGTGTTTCACAGCCCGCTGCCGCCGGAGAAGCTGCCTGCTGCGCTGGAAGCATGGGCCTCTCCGCAGAATCTGCGGCATGCAGGCCGTGAGGTCAAATGGTCCGTCGAGAGCCGGAGAAACCGTGTGAAGATTTCCCGGGTGGAAATAGAATGGGGGCAGGAGGAGGGGAGGCAAAGAGGCCCGGGCTTTTTTGCGGTCTCCTCCGCTCGGTTCAAATCCTGGCAATACGCGAATCCCTTCTGGGGAGCTGTCGAACCGGATGGACGGGGAGGAAGCGTTTTGCCGGGGGCGTTTCTGCCGCACCGCCTTTTCACGGCTCTGCGGCTGCTGGCTGCTCTGGCGGTCTGCCTTGCCCTCTGCCTGAATTTACCGCTTCGCCTGGCGCTGCCGCTGTCCCTTGCCGCGGCGGGACTCTTTGTGATTCCAGTCTGGAAAAGCCCTTTGAAGAACCCCGGTTCGCTCGAGATTTTGAGGTTCCTGCAAACATATTTGGAGGAGATGTAATATGTCCTTTGTCCACCTGCATGTTCATACGGAATACAGCCTTCTGGACGGCGCGTGCCGCATCCGGGATCTGCCGAAAACCGTAAAGGAGCTGGGGCAGACCGCCTGCGCCGTCACGGATCACGGGGTTATGTACGGCGCGGTGGATTTTTACCGGGCCTGCAAGGCGGAGGGCGTAAAGCCCATCATCGGCTGTGAGGTCTATGTCACGGCCCAGGGCCGCCGCCTCACCGACAAGGTCCATGAGTTCGACTCCGAAAGCCGCCACCTGGTTCTCCTCTGCGAAAACGAGGAGGGTTACCGGAACCTCTCCTACATGGTTTCCATGGCCTGGACCGAGGGCTTTTACATCAAGCCCCGGATTGATTTGGAGCTTCTCCGGGAGCACAGCCGGGGACTGGTGGCCCTCTCTGCTTGCCTGGCGGGAGAGATTCCCAGGCGGCTTCGAAACGGGGAGTACGAAGCCGCCAAGCGCTACGCCCTGGAGCTGGCGGAAATTTTCGGGCCGGACCGCTTCTACCTGGAGCTCCAGGACCATGGCATCCGGGACCAGGCGGTGGTAAACCGGGGAATTCTCCGCATTCATGAGGAGACGGGGCTGCCCATGGTCTGCACCAACGACGCACACTACCTTCGGAAGGAGGATGCCGAGGCCCACGACGTGCTTTTGTGCATCCAGACGGGGAAGACCCTGGACGACGAGAACCGGATGCGCTACGAGCCCCGGAATTTCTACCTCCGCAGCGAGGCGGAGATGGCGGAGCTGTTTTCCGGATACGAGGGGGCCCTGGAGAACACGGCAAAGGTGGCAGAGCTCTGCAACATGGACTTCACCTTCGGCAAGTACCACCTGCCGGAGTTCCGGCTGCCTACTGGCTATGACAGCTTCTCCTATTTAAAAAAGCTCTGTGACGAGGGTTACCGAGCCCGCTATGGAGAGGATGAGGCCCACCGGGAGCAGCTCCAATATGAGCAGGACATGATTGAGAAGATGGGGTTCACGGATTACTTCCTCATTGTCTCCGACTTTGTCCGTTATGCCCGGAGCGTGGGCATCCCTGTGGGACCCGGCCGGGGCAGCGCGGCGGGGTCCATGGTCAGCTACTGTCTCTATATCACGGACATTGACCCGGTGAAATACGGCCTCTACTTTGAGCGCTTCCTGAACCCGGAGCGGGTGAGCATGCCGGATATCGACATGGACTTCGGCGACACCCGCCGGGGGGAGGTTATCGAGTATGTCCGCCGGAAGTACGGAGACGAGCATGTGGCCCAAATCGTGACGTTTGGCACCATGGCCGCCCGTGGCGTGGTCCGGGACGTGGGACGGGTCATGAATCTGCCTTATGCCGAGGTGGACCAGATTGCCAAGCAGATTCCCAATCCCCCTGGGGCTCATATTACCCTGGCGGACGCGCTGCGGCTGACAAAGTCCCTCAGTGACCTTTATAACAGCGACGAGACGGTAAAGCGCCTCATTGACACCGCCCAAATGCTGGAGGGTATGCCCCGGAACGCCTCCACCCACGCTGCTGGAGTGGTGATCACGAAGCGGCCCGTTTACGAGTATGTCCCCCTGGCGAAGAATGACGACATCGTGGTCTGCCAGTACGGTATGGTAACGCTGGAGGAGCTGGGGCTTTTAAAAATGGACTTCCTGGCTCTGCGGAACCTGACGGTGCTGGAGGACGCGGTACAGCTTTTGAAGCAGCGTCAGCCGGATTTCCGACTGGCGGATATCCCGGAGGAGGACCCGGAAACCTACGAGATGCTGGCGACGGGGAAGACCTCCGGCGTGTTCCAGATGGAGTCCACCGGCATGACCGGCGTGTGCGTGGGGCTGAAGCCCCAGAACATTGAGGATATCACCGCCATCATCGCCCTCTACCGCCCCGGCCCTATGGATTCCATTCCCCGCTTCATCGCCTGCAAGCAGGACCCCAAGCTCATCAAGTATCGCCATCCCTCCCTGGAGCCCATTTTGTCCGTTACCTACGGCTGCATCGTCTACCAGGAGCAGGTGATCAAGATTTTCCAGGACCTGGCCGGGTATTCTCTGGGTCAGGCGGACATGGTCCGCCGGGCCATGAGCAAGAAGAAGGCCAAGGACATCGAGAAGGAGAGGGAGGCGTTTCTCCACGGAGACCCGGGGCGGAACATCTCCGGCTGTGTGGCGAACGGCATCCCTGAGTCCACGGCAGAGGCCATTTACCAGGAAATTTACGATTTCGCCAACTACGCGTTCAACAAGGCCCACGCGGTCAGCTATGCGGTGGTGGCCTATCAGACGGCGTATTTCAAGTGCCACTACACTCGGGAGTACATGGCGGCGCTGCTGACCTCCGTGCTGGACAATTCCGACAAAGTGGCGGGCTATATCAACGAGTGCTGGGACTGCGGCATTGCCCTGCTGCCGCCGGATATCAGCTGTTCCATGGACCGCTTTACCGTGGAGGAGGGGGGTATCCGCTTCGGTCTGGTAGCCATCAAAAACATCGGCCGGGGGTTTATCCAGGCCGTGATGAAGGAACGGGAGGAAGCGGGGTCCTTTGCCTCCCTCCACGACTTCTGCCGCCGCATGGCGGGCAGCGACATGAACAAGCGGGCTTTGGAGAATCTGATCCGGGCCGGAGCGTTTGACTCCACCGGAGCCCGGCGGTCCCAGCTGATCCGGGTCTATGAAAAAGTGCTGGACGCCGCCTCCGCCCGCCAGCGGCAGAACCTGGAGGGACAGCTGGACTTTTTCGGCATGTCCGCCGGAAGCTCCTCCCGGACGGCGGAGGAAATTCACCTGCCGGACGTTCCGGAGTTCACCGCCCAGGAACGGATGACCATGGAGAAGGAGACCACCGGCCTTTACCTCTCCGGCCACCCGATGGACGCGTACCGGGATATTGTACAGCGGCTGCGGGCGCCCTCAATAGGCAGCGTTCTGGCGGACTTTTCCCAGGAAAACGGCCCCACCCGGTTTGCCGACGGGCAGTATCTGACCCTGGCGGGGGTCATTACCTCCAGCAAGACCAAGACCACCAAGAACAACAGCCTCATGGCCTATGTGGTGTTAGAGGACGAGACCGGAAGCATAGAAATGCTGTGCTTCAGCCGGACGCTGGACAGCTGCGGGCCCTACCTCCGGGAAAACCAGGCCGTGGTGGTGAAGGGGAAGCTGTCCGTCCGGGACGAGAAGTCCCCCCAGCTGATGTGCGATTCCGCCTATCCCCTGGAGACGGCGGGGGAAGGGGCTCCGATCCCCGCCGCAAAGGACGGAAAGATTGTGGAGGGGGAGACGCTGTATCTGAAGTTTCCCTCTTTGGACCACCCGTCCCTGCGGCATATGAAGCTGGTGTTCACCATGTTCCCCGGCGACGCCCAGGTAAAAATGGTCATGGCGGATACCCGGAAGATTTACGGGACCCGGGCGCTGCTCCACAAGGCCCTGCTTGAGGAGGCCAGGGAGGTCCTGGGAGAGGAAAACGTGGCCGTCAAATAAAAAAGGAAGCGGGTACGGAGGTTCGTACCCGCTTCCTTTTTATGAATTTTCCGCTAAAAACAGCTGGACAATCTGAGTGTACAGCGCTTCCGGCTGTTCCTGAAACCGTTTTGCCGCCGCCTTGGCCTGGGCCTGATCCACCATCATCAGCTTGAGGTCCATGATCCCGCCCTTGTCGTCGGTCAGCTGGAAGCGCGCCGTATAGGTGCCGTTGGGCCGCCGCTCTATGGAGGACTTCACCTGCCGGCGGCGGCGGAGCTTCCGGTTCCACTCCTCCAGATTTTTGTCACAGCGCTGCCGGACGGAGTAGGGGAGGCTGGACTCGCAGGCGGCGCCGTTCCGGCGGCCTTTGTCCGTAAGGGCATAGAGGCCGTTTTGGTCCAAGGTCAAATGCTCCGTGCGTACCAGGTCGGCAAGGCAGTCGGAGAAATCGAAATAGTCGATGGCGTCGTCGCAGAGGGTCAGGTCCAAAATAGTGTCAAAGGGGACCGGTTCCTCCACCCTGGCGGCGATGTAGAGGATGAGAAATTTGATTTCCAGCTTGTCCTGGATAAAACCGGGCATAGGCCGCCTCCTCTCCGGCGTTCATCCGCCGCGATTTTTCTTTATTATACTCCGCCAGGGCCGAAAACACAAGCCCGGCGGGAAGGGCCTTTTGGGAAATTTGTCGGAATTTGGGGAAAAGCACCTTGACGGCTCCCTTAGACATTGGTATCATAGGAACAGTTTAAAACAGGAAAGGCGGCGGCGAGATGAAAAAAAGAACGCTGGCGATCTTATTGGCGGCGTGGATGCTGTTGGCCCTGGCGGGCTGCGGCGGAAAGACGGACCCGGAGGAGAACCCGCCTCCCGCGCCTGCGGAAAACCAGCAGCCGGAACAGCCTCCCGAACCGGACCCGGAGCCTGCCGGACCGGCGGGAGTGAATCCGCTGACGGGCCTGCCCATGGAGCCGGAGTATGAGAACCTGCGGCCCATGGCCGTCATGCTGAACAACCTGAAGGCGGCGCAGCCCCAGCTTGGAATCTCCCAGGCGGATGTCATCTACGAAATCCCCGTGGAGGGGGGCATTACCCGGATGCTGTGCCTCTACCAGACGGTGGATGGCATTGAGACCCTGGGCAGCGTCCGCTCCGCCCGGCCCTATTTCATTGAGCTGGCTCTGGGACACGACGCGGTCTATATCCACGCCGGAGGAAGCCAGGAGGCATATTCCGACCTCCAAAGCTGGAAAGTGGACCACATGGACGGCGTACGGGGCGGGGACGACGCGCAGATTTTCTGGCGGGACCCGGACCGGAAGCGGGACAACGGCTATGAGCACAGCCTGGTCACCTCCGGGGAGAAGATTCTGGCTTATCTGGAGAAGGGGAAGATAGAGACGGAGCATGCCGCCGGATGGACCTATCTCCAGGCATTTGCCGAGGACGGAACCCCGGCGGACGGGGAGACGGCGGAGCAGGTGAAGGTCCGCTTCTCCGGATACAAAACCGGCGTTTTTGACTATGACGCTGCCGCAGGGAAATATTTTGTCAGCCAGTACGGCAAGGAGCATGTCGACGGCAGCACCGGGGAGCAGGTCAGCGCCACAAACGTGCTGGTGCTGAAAACCTCCACCGCCGTTTTGGACGATGTGGGCCGCCTCCGGGTGGATACGACCGGGGAGGGAGAGGGATACTTCTTCTGCGGCGGAAAGGGGATTCCCATCCGCTGGAGCCGGAAGAACCGGGAGAGCGCTTTCACCTATACGCTGGAGGACGGCCGCACCTTGGCCCTGGGGCAGGGGAACAGCTACATCTGTATCATCAGTCCCAAAACCAGCACGGTGGAGTATACATAAGGAAAGAGGACCGTCCCGATTCCGGGACGGTCCTTTTGTTCACTTGCGGCAGGCGCAGCAGCATTCCTCGTAGTTCTCAGGCATCCGCACGGTGTTGGGCGGGAAAAACTCGCCCACCGGGAAGGAGATGTTGCGGAAGATACCGCAGGGGTCTTCGGTCCCGCTGCCGCAGGAGCACTCCTTGTCGGGCATGCAGTAGTCGTACACAGGCACCAGGAGCTGGGAATCCCGCTCCAGCCGGACGATGGAAAACTGGCCCAGAGTGACGTAAATGCGGCGGCTGTCGTCGCCGCTGGAGAGCTCCCCGTCAAAGCAGCTGTTGACGAAGGAGGGCACCTCGCAAAGCTCACAGTCGCAGTCCCGCTTGCCGCAGCAGTCCATAATCCGGGCGTCCAGGACGATGGGGTCCACCGCCTCCACCACGGCCACGGGGAGGTTGGAGCGGCTGGTGAGCTGGAGGTCCGGTTCGCCGGTCCGAAGCTCAGAGGAGAAAATCTTGGCGTTGCCCTCGCTGCCAAAGAGGATGGCCCGCTTGTCAAAGACGCACAGGCCCTCCACTGTGACGGGAGCCGGGCAGCTCAGGTAAGCCTGAAGGGTGACGGAGTAGAAAAAGCGCATGTCGACGGTATAGAAGCCCCGGTTGAAGCTGACAGGCTCCACATCCACATAGACATAGAGGAGCTTGGCGCTGCCGCCTTTGACGGACAGGGCGCGGTTGATAACGTCCACATACTGGAGCTTGGGATAGAAGCGGAGATCTTCGATACAATCTTTATCCCGGCAGGAATCATACACCTTTCGCGTATGAATGCAAACTGCCTCTCGGATGCCGCTGAGGTCCTCCACGGGACCGGGCATGACTTTCTCGGGCATTGCAATACCTCCTAATAAGTAGCTGGCGAAAGAACAAAGTCCTTTCAATCCAGTGTATGCGCCGCCGCCCGGGAGGTGAGAGGGAGGCGTTTATTCCAGCTCCTCCCGCAAAAGGGCATACATGCAATAGGAGTGAACTCGGCCGTTTTTATAGACGCCGTTCCGCATGACGCCCTCGCAGGTAAAGCCCGCCTTTTCCAGCACCCGCCGGGAACCGGGGTTATCCGCGAAGGGCTCCGCAAAGATGCGGAGGATGTCAAAGCGTTCGAACGCCTCCCGGCAGATTCGGCGCACCGCCTCCGTCATAACGCCTTTTCCCCAATGCGCCTCCGCCAGCCAATAGCCAAGCTCGGCGGATTTTTCGTACACGTCGTCCCCCAGGGAAACACTGACGCTGCCGGCGGCCTTGCCGCCGATAACCACGGCCCGCATAATCTGCCGTGCTTCGCCCTTTGCGATGCAGTCTCCCACAAACCACTCTCCGTCCGCCAAGGTGTACGGGGAGGGGAAGACGTTCCGCAGATTCGCCGCGATCTTCGGATTATTGGCGGCCGCGGCGATGGGCTCCGCGTCCGGCAGCTGCCAGGGTCTCAGAACAAAGGGGATCATACAGCACCTCCAAATACCGATTTTGAAGCTCATTATAGCAAAGGAGCGGGGCCTTGTCCACCGTTACTGTGGACAAAAGTGGAAAGAAAAGGAAACTTCGGGAAGAAAAGGCTTGCAAAACTTTCAGTATCTGATATAATGAGTACATTCTGATTACACAAAAGGAAGGAAGCTCTTAATGGATTACACGATTCTCATGTTGATCGTCATGGTGGCGGTCATGTATTTCCTGATGATCCGCCCGGAGAACAAGCGGAAGAAAAAGGCTCAGGAGATGCGGGACAGCCTGAAAAAGGGCGATATCATCACCTCCATCGGCGGTATCATCGGCAAGATCGTTTTTGTCGGCAAGGATACCATCGTCATTGAAACCAGTGACGACCGGGTCCGCATGGAGCTGGCCAAGTGGGCCGTCAGCTCCGTGGGCGTCCAGAGCGGCGAACAGCCCGAGGAGAAGAAGGAAGAAAAAAAGCCCGCCAAGAAGGACGAGGAAAAGAAGGAATCCGACAGCGGCAAGGACAGCTGGAACCCGGAGGTCTGAGCCCGCCGCAAGCCTCCCGGTTTTGTCCTGTTCCAAACGCATAAAAGACCCCTCCTGAAGAATATGCTTTTTTAGAGCATGTTTTGAGGGAGGAGTTTTTTATGGCAAAGGGACGAAAAAAAACGGCGGTGTGGCAGGGTTTTCTGGCGGGGGGGCTGCTGACGCTGGGCATATACCTGCTGGGCCTTCTGTTTTTGACGCTGTTGCTGGTAAAAGGCGCGCTGTCGGAGGGGGGAAGCTTCCCCATGGTGGCGGCTCTGTGTGCGCTGGCCTCTCTGGCAGGGGGGCTGCTGACGGTGCGCCTGACCCATTGGCGGGCCGGGGGCGCGCTGACGGCGGGGGCTTTTCTGTTTGTGCTGCTTCTGGCGGGGCTGGGCTTTGGAGGAGAAATTACCTGGGCAGGCCGGGGCGGCGTACTGCTGCTGTGCGGTTTAGCGGGGGGGCTGCTGTCCGGAGCGGCGGGGCCCCGAAAACGGCGCCGCCGGAAATAAGTGGACTCTTTGGTGGATTGCACAAAAGCGACGCATTTCCCTAATATCTCCCTCCGGCGGCGCGGAGGCGCCGCCGCCGGAGAAGGAAGGGGAGAAGGCGGCAGATATGGGATGCGGAAGTCGGAGCGCCCCCCAGATGTGGACGGCGGCGGTGGATGCATGGCGGCTTATCCGGCCAGGTTTTGAAGTTTACATAACAAAGTTTACATAATATTTTGTCATAAATCCCAAAAAGTTCTTTTTTGCGGAATCATCTTGCGGAAAGAGGAAAATTGCGCTATATTATGGATACAAACATATGTTACGCGGTTACACACCTTCTCCCTTGCCCGCGCCGGGCAGGAGGGTGTTTTCTTATCTGTCTGCCGAATCCTCCGGTTTTTCCCAAAACGTGTATAAGCGAATGCCGCCTTTCATAGGATGAGATGAGGTGAGGCGGTTTGAAGTGGAAAAGGCGGGAGGCGACGGAGTGGAGGCGGCAGCTGTCCCGCCTGCTTCTTTTGGCGCTGTTTTTTTTCTCCGGCGTCATTTTGGGACAGGTTTTTTCAAGCCGGGTCCCAGACGCTACGGGCGGTGAGTTGACCCGTTACCTGACGGATTTTTTGAGGGTGGAAAACGGGACAGCGCCTCCCCAGGCGGCGATGTCGGCGGCGGTACTCTATTTTCGTTACCCGCTGGCGGCCTTTTTGATGGGCTTTGCTTCCATTGGTGTGCTGCTGCTTCCGCTGATGACCGGGGCTTTCGGCTTCTTTCTGTCTTTTTCCGTCTGCTGCTTTACGGCGGCCTTCGGCTCTGACGGGGTGCTGCTGGCGCTGGCTGTGTTCGGCCTCCGGTGCGCGGTGACGCTGCCCTGCTATTTTCTGCTGGCCGTTCCGGCTTTGGAGCGCTCTGCGGCGCTGGCCTGCCTGTCTTTGGGCGGCGGGCGGCGGACCGCCCCGGTGGACTATGGCCGGAAATGGTGGATCCGCCTGGCGGTGGTCTCCGGGGTGCTGCTGGCGGGAATGTGCGCCGATTTGATGCTGGCCCCCTGGGCCCTGCGGCAGCTTTTAGAGCGGATTCTGACCGGATAAGAAACAGGCTTTATGGGAAACCGGCAAAGAGAGAAGGGATTGTTACGGACGAGATCACGCGTTATGGGGAATATCTGATACGGGAGAAGCACGCCTCCCAGAACACCGTATCCTCTTATCTGCGGGACGTGACCCAGTTTTCAGATTACTTAAAGGTCCGGGGGCCGGGACTGCTGGAGGCCACCGCCGAAACCGTCCAGTCCTACATGGACTGGATGCTGAGCCGGGGCAAGTCCGCCGCCTCCGTCACCCGCTTTCTGGCCTCGGTAAAATCCTTTTACAACTTCCAGCTGTTCAGCGGCAAGATGAAAGCCAATCCTGCCAGGGGCGTGACCGCCGCCAAGGTGGAGCGGAAATATCCTGAGATTCTGACCTCTAAAGAGGTTGATTTATTTCTGGAACAGCCCCAGTGTGTGGACGCCAAGGGGTTCCGGGACCATGCCATGCTGGAGCTCTTGTACGCCACGGGCATCCGGGTCAGCGAGCTCATTGCCCTGAACTTAGACGATCTGAACCTGGCCGCCGGTTTTATCCATTGCTCCAGCAAGGGCAGGGATCGGATCATCCCCCTCTACCGGACGGCGGTGAAGGCTTTGCAGGACTACGCCTGGAAAATCCGGCCCCAGCTGGTATCCGGCGAGGAGGAGACCGCCCTTTTTGTCAATATGAACGGGGAGCGGATGAGCCGCCAGGGCTTCTGGAAGATTATCAAGCACTACCAGGAGAAGGCGGGCATTGAGAAGGAGATCACCCCCCACACCCTTCGCCATTCCTTCGCGGTTCATCTGCTGGAAAACGGCGCGGACCTGCGGTCTATTCAGGAGATGCTGGGCCACGCGGACATCTCCTCTACGCAGATTTATACCCACGTGGTGAAGGGAAATTTGAAAGACGTGTATCAAAAGGCCCACCCGCGGGCTTAGCATATAGGATAAGCGCCGCCGGCCGGGCGGCGCTTTTTTCGACGAGGGCTTTTTGAAATTCGGATTGTTTTTGCTGTTGCGCTTCCCGGGCAAATTTGCTATACTTACTAAGAATGCAGGCCGAAAGGGGCGGAGTATGCGGATATTAGGCATCGACCCAGGTTTCGCCACTATTGGCTTCGGCCTTGTGGCGGCGGACCGGGGGCAGACGCGGATGGCGGCTTATGGGGCCATCACAACCCCGGCGGGGCTGCCGCTGAGCCGGAGGCTGTATCAAATCGGCACGGACATGGAGGACCTGATCGGCCGGCTGAAGCCGGACGTTATTTCCATCGAGGAGCTGTTCTTCAACACCAATATTACAACCGGCATTGCCGTGGCCCACGGCAGGGGGGTTTTGCTCTATGCCGCCGAGAAATGCGGCATACCGCTGTACGAATACACGCCCTCCCAGGTAAAACTGGCGGTAACAGGCTACGGCAAAGCCGAGAAACGACAGGTGATGGATATGACCCGGCGGCTTTTAAAGCTGGAAAAGGTCCCCCGGCCTGACGACGCCGCCGACGCCCTGGCTCTGGCCCTGTGCCACGCCCGAAGCGTTACCTCCCGGCTGCCGCAAAAGGACGTGCCGGAAACCATTTGACAAAGACGGAGGCGGCTATGTTTTACTATTTGGACGGCACCGTGGCGGAAATTCTGCCCTATCTGGCGGTCATCGACTGCGGGGGTGTGGGGTATGCCTGCAAAACCACCAACAACACCCTGTCCGCATTGAAGAAGGGGCAGCGGAAGAAGCTCTATACTCACCTGAATGTTGCGGAAAACGTGTTCGAGCTGTACGGCTTTGCCACCCAGAGCGAATTGAACAGCTTCCGGCTGCTGATCGGCGTCTCCGGCGTGGGGCCCAAGGCGGCGCTGGCCATTTTATCCTCCGGCACGCCGGAGACTCTGGCCATGGCGATTGTCACCGGGGACGAGAAATCCCTGACCGCCGCGCCGGGGATAGGCAAGAAGATTGCCCAGCGCATTATTTTGGAATTAAAGGACAAGATGGCGAAGGAGACCGCTGGGGGCCTGGATTTCTCCGGAGGAAAGGGTACGCCCGCTCCGGCGGTATTTGGAAACAAAGCGGCGGAGGCCGCCCAGGCTCTGGCGGTGCTGGGCTATTCCAGTCAGGAGGTCTCTGTGGCGCTGAAGGGCTTGGACATGGACCAGCCCCTGGAGGAAATCGTCCGGCAGGGGCTGAAGCGAATGGCAAAGCTTTAAACAGTTTGTCCCACAGCATTTGTACAGTTATATAACTTTACGGCTCTAACGGGCTTTTCGAAAGAGCGGCTGTAACGGGTATGAAACATGATTTGAAAAGCACGAACACTTCACCCTAGTTTCACCGCCTTTCGCGCAGTGAAACCGACAGGGAAGCGGCTGCGGCTATTTTTATGCGAAGGGAAGAGGCGCCTGTCGTGATTTTATCCAGGCTGATTGGCATCGGGTTTTTGGGGAGCATGTTCGCTATGTTCCGGTTTTCCAAATACTGCCGCCTATTGAACTGCCGGGATTTGGAGCAGGAGGAAGCAAAACGCTATCAGGCCCGGGCCCAGCGGTGGCTGGCGGCTGCGGGATGCCTGCTGGCTGTGGCGGTGCTGTCTGTCATTGCGGGCTTCGTCATACAGTGAAATTTCCCGGGAAAAGGATGTGAGCGTTTGAGCATCGACTTTGGAAGCGATATCTATGAGGAGCCCATTGTAGCGAAGACCTTCCTTCAGGAGGATATCCAGGAGGGTTCTCTGCGGCCGAAAAGTCTGCGGGAGTACATTGGCCAGGAGAAGGCCAAGGAAAACCTCTCCATCTTCATTGAGGCCGCCCGAAAGCGGGAGGAGTCCCTGGACCACGTTCTGCTCCATGGCCCCCCAGGCTTGGGCAAGACCACTCTTGCGGGCATCATTGCTCAGGAGATGGGGGTCAATATCCGCATTACCTCCGGCCCCGCCATTGAAAAGCCGGGGGACCTGGCGGCGCTGCTGACCAATCTGAACGAGGGAGACATCCTTTTTGTAGACGAGATTCACCGGCTGAACCGCTCTGTGGAGGAGATTTTGTACCCCGCCATGGAGGACTACGTGCTGGATATCATCGTGGGCAAGGGCCCCTCCGCCAACTCCATCCGCCTGGACCTGCCCAAGTTCACCCTCATCGGGGCCACCACCCGGGCGGGACAGCTCTCCGCCCCCCTGCGAGACCGCTTTGGCGTGACGCTGCGCCTGGAGCTTTACACGCCGGAGGAGCTGGCGAAAATTGTCTCTCGATCCTCCGGGATTTTAAATGTGGATATCGTACCGGAGGGCGCCTACGAAATTGCCCGGCGGTCCCGGGGTACGCCCCGCATTGCCAACCGGATGCTCCGCCGGGTCCGGGATTTCGCCCAGGTCCGGGCGGACGGGGTTATTACCAAAGACGTGGCGGATAAAGCCCTCTGCGCCCTGGAAATCGACCATCTGGGCCTGGACCCGATAGACCGCCGGATGATGGAAGCTGTCATTGACAACTACGGCGGCGGCCCCGTGGGCCTGGAAACTTTGGCGGCTACCATCGGGGAGGAATCCGTCACGCTGGAGGACGTTTACGAGCCCTATTTGATGCAGCTGGGCTTCCTGACCCGGACCCCCCGGGGGCGGTGCGTGACGCAGAAAGCGTACCAGCATTTAAACAGGCCCATCCCCGGAGGCGCGTCGCCGGAGGACATAATGGAACAGATGACGCTGGAGGACAGCTGAGCCCTGTAAGGAGGATGGCTGTGAAAAAGGAATTCCAGATGACTCTGCTTTTCTGTTTGCTGCTGGGTGTGGGTTTCTTCTTGAAGCCGGAGGACCCGGCGGCCAGCGGAAAGCTGGAAGTGGATTATCCGCACGAGACCGTGGACGCGTGGGAATACCCTGTCCGTCCCGGAACTGGGGAGTGGATCGCCTTGGGGAGCACGGAGAAGCGCCGGGAAGCCTGCCGGATTCCGCAAGAGACGTTGGACGCCATGAATGCAGAGACTCTGCTGGAAACCGCGCTGGACTATCCCTTTTGCACGGATATGTGGGCCTTTGACAGCTTGGAGGACGGTTACCGCTCTCAGCTCACGCACAACAGCGCCCTGGCAAGCTTGGCGGTCAGAGACGACGGACGCGAGGCGGTGCAGGCCCGGCTGGAGGACATGGAGGCATGGCTGGATGAGGTGGGCAGGACCCGCAGCGCCGAATCGGAGCATCAATATAGCTGCCTGCTGATTTTCGCGGAGTACATGGAGTGAGGCTATGCCGGTTTATCTGAACTCTGTCCGCCTCCGGCGGGAGCTGCCGGACGGGAGTTATCTTCGGCGTCTGGGACCCATACGATATTTGATGGAAGGAAACGTGCTGGCGTTTGACCGCCCCGTCACCTTCCTGGTAGGGGAGAACGGGACGGGGAAGTCCACGCTGCTGGAGGGAATTGCCGTGGCCTGCGGGTTTAACCCGGAGGGCGGCTCCCGGAATTTCAATTTCTCCACCCGGGCCACCCATTCCGCCCTGGGGGAGTACCTGACCCCGGCCCGAAAGCGGTATCCCAGGGATGGCTTTTTCCTCCGGGCGGAGAGCTTTTACAATGTGGCGACCAATATTGATCAGATGGACGAGGAACCCGGCCTGGGGGGCAGGCTCATCGACAGCTATGGCGGCGTGTCCCTCCACAGCCAATCCCACGGGGAGAGCTTCCTGGCCCTGGTTCAAAACCGCTTCGGCGGGGAGGGACTGTACCTGCTGGACGAGCCGGAGGCGGCGCTGTCTCCCTCGCGCCTGCTGACGCTGATGGGGGAGATGAACCAGCTGGTAAAAGCGGATTCTCAGTTCATCATCGCCACTCATTCGCCCATTTTGATGGCGTTTCCCGGGGCCAGGATTTACGAGCTGAGCGAGTCGGGAGTCCGTACGGCGAAGTACCGGGAGACGGAACACTACCAATTGACAAAACGCTTTTTGGACGACCCGGAGCGGATGCTGCGGTATCTTCTGGGGGAGGAAGGATGACCGGAGTTTCTGCTTCGGGCCGTGGAGGGAGGCCAAGGCGGCCGATATTGCATAAAATGCGGCCGATATTCTGGTTAGTCTCATGAAATCACTAAAATTTTAAGGAAAATTTCCGTTTATTTTGATAAATTGCTTGACATTTTCCACGGCAGATGGGTATAATACAGCATGTGCAATACTTACGAGAACGATGTGCCGGAACTGGCGCGTCAGCCGGATGAAGCCTTGTGCCTCCTGGCTGCGGCAGGAAGCCGCTTGGCGGAGGAAACCTTGGTCGCCCGGTATACCCGCCTGGTCCGCACCTGTGCCCGCCCCTTCTTTCTGGCTGGCGGCGACAGCGAGGATCTCACGCAGGAAGGTATGGTGGGCCTTATCACGGCCGTCCGGGAATACGACGCCGGGAAAGAGGCGTCTTTCCGCACGTTCGCTGAAATCTGTATTCGAAGCCGCCTCTATACTGTGCTCCGCGCCTCGGCGCGGGATAAGCAGCAGCCGCTCAATCAATCGTTATCCCTAGACGACTCCCATTTTGAAAGCAATCCCCTCACCTCTGGGACCAGTAATTTGGCGCAGCGTAATCCCGAAGATTTCCTGATCGACAGGGAACACACGGCAGCCCTCTTATCCGGTGTCCGGAAACAGTTGTCCGAATTTGAAGCAAAGATTTTGGGGTTCTATTTGGACGGTCTTTCTTGCAGGGAAATTGCAAAAGCGGTGAACAAGCCCCCAAAATCCGTGGACAACGCCGTGCAGCGCATTCGACGCAAGGTGGCGCGGCAATTACTTTCCGGCGATCTCAGCAAACGCTGAACGCAATATAATTTTCTTTTCAAAGAGAGGGTAAAATCATGTACGAAGACAAGACCTTAGTGTGCAAAGAGTGTGGTCAGGAGTTCGTGTTCACCGCCGGTGAGCAGGAGTTCTATGCCGAGCGCGGCTTCCAGAACGAGCCCCAGCGCTGCAAGGCCTGCCGCGACGCCCGCAAGAACGCCGCCCGCGGTCCCCGGGAGTATTTCACCGCTGTCTGCGCCGCCTGCGGCGGCGAGGCCCGTGTGCCCTTCGAGCCCCGCTCTGACCGTCCGGTCTATTGCAGCGAGTGCTTCGCAAAGATGCGCGAGGAGCAGAGATAAATCGCTTTTTGATATTTGTCTCTTGCGGTTTCGTCATTGAAAACAGCCCCATGCTCCGGCGTGGGGCTGTTTTTTGCTCTAACGGAAGCAAAGGCGATCCCCTTTTAGCTGGGGGATAAAAACAGAGTACAGCGGGGTATAAAAAGAAGCCGCACTCTTTTTCTTCGGCCCGCATAGGCTGATGGGGAAGGGAAGGGGATCGGTATGCTGCTGCTGCATCCATATGACCGGGAGGCCGCCGTCCTGTACGCCCACCAGTGGGCCTATGGCCGGAACCCGCTTTTTTACGACTATGAGCATCTGGGAGGGGACTGCACTAACTTTGCATCCCAGTGTATTTACGCCGGAAGCGGCGTAATGAACTTTACGCCGACTTACGGCTGGTATTACATCAATGCAAACCGGAAGTCCCCGGCCTGGACAGGTGTTCCATACCTCTACAATTTTTTGACCAGAGACACTCTTTCTGTTGGGCCGCTGGCAGAACCCTGCGAACTGGCGGATTTGCTTCCGGGGGACCTGATCCAGTTGTCTTTCAAGGGGGAGGAGTATCAGCATTCGCCCATTGTGGTATCCGTGGGAAATCCGGCGACGCCGGAAAACGTCCTGATCGCCGCCCACAGCTACGACGCGGATTACCGGCCTTTATCTACCTACGAATACCGTAAAATTCGCTTTCTGCACATCACAGGCGTTATGCGGCCATAAAAATTTTGTTCAAAAACTTTTGTGGAAACAGTAGGCCGCTTTTTGTGCAGGAAAAATGCCCGTCTTATAAAAAGGCGGGCATTTTTTATTTGGAATCCTGCCGTTTCTTTGTGTTTTTCATGTGTGACAAGGGATTGGCCTTTGCAGCAACCCGCAGGGATTCGTTGTCAATGTGAGTATAAATCTGTGTGGTGTTCAGATGGTCGTGACCCAAAACCTCCTGGACCGCCCGGACATCCACTCCGTTTTGGAGCATCAGTGTGGCGGCGGTGTGGCGGAGCTTATGAGAGGAGTATTCTTTCTCGTCAAGTCCAGCGGCAGAAAGCCGCTTTTTTACCATGGCATGGACCGTAGAGCGGCTGATCCGTTCATTCCGGGAGGAGAGAAACAACGCGTTGGCGTCCCGCCCGGCGATGGGACGGCGGACCGCCAGATAACGCTGCAATGCGTCCTGGCAGGCGTCATTTAAATAAAGGATGCGAACCTTATTGCCTTTGCCCAGGACCCGAATGGATTCACCCTGAATATCCCGAAGGTTCAACCCGACTAACTCTGAAATCCGAAGCCCGCAGTTGAGGAACAGCGTCAGGATGCAATAATCCCGCTCCTGGTTTTTGCCATCCACTGAATCCAACAGCTCCACGCTCTGGTCCAGCGTCAGATACTTAGGCAGCGACTTTTTCAGCTTCGGCGAGTCAATGTCTTTGACCGGATTTTCTCGGATGAGATGAACCTTATTGGTCAGGTAATTGTAAAATGACCGGATGGTCGCCAGTTTCCGGGCCCGGGACGCGGCGTTCAGGCCATAATCCGAGGTCTGGCTGTTCTGGTGCTGAACCCGGTCCCGGCTCAGATAGGTCATATAGCCGTAGATGTCTGTCAGGGTCACGGCAGCGACGAAGTCCAAATCTACGTCAGAAATGTCGATTTCGTCCAGCGCCAGCCCGGATAAACCGGAGTTCCGGGTCTGCTTGAGATAGCGGAAGAAATTCCGCAAGTCCAAAAAGTATTCGTCTACGGTCTGCTTTGAATGGGCTTTGACGGTTTCGTGGTAAGCCAGGAAATCCCGAAGGACCGGCGGGGCTTCGGTACGGTAATCAGTCATAGGCTTTCTTTTTGAGGCGATTTAAGCTTGCTGGGTTATTTCAGCTCCCCCAAATTGAACAAAATTTTCATTTTGTTCAATTGCCCTTGCCTCCTCTTTTTCCTCCTCCCAAGCGTATTCTTTCTATTCCGGCCCGATGCCGGATGCTTCTCTATCTCGGCGCCAGCCTCATAAAATCCGCCGTTCCGGTCAAACTAACCCCATCATCAAACGGAACGGAGGATCGCCTTGATTCCATGCACCAGTGAATGCGTCTATCAGTCCGACGGCCTCTGCACATTGGAAAGCGCCGCCGCCGCCGGCGTACCTGCCTTGGGCGGCGCCTGCGTCCACTTTATCCCCGCAAAGCGGCTCGAATCGCCTCACCGATATTCCGAACGGGCAGCAGCTGCAAATCCGGAACGCTCTCCAGCCCCCGGTGAGCCGGGACCATACAGCGTTTGAACCCCAGCCGCCGGACCTCGGCCACCCGCTGAGCCAGCTGGCTGACGCTCCGCAGCTCCCCGGTAAGCCCCACCTCCCCGATGGCCGCCAGGTCTCCGGGGACGGGCTTGTCCAGGTAGCTGGAGGCCAGCGCCACCACGGCGGCCAGGTCTGCGGCGGGCTCGTCCAGTTGCAGGCCGCCAATAATATTGAGATAAGCGTCACAGACCGACAGCTTCAGCCCGCCCCGCTTTTCCAGCACCGCCAGCAGCATAGCCGCCCGGTTGTAGTCAAAGCCATTGCTGGTTCGCCGTGGATTTCCGCCCGCCGTGCCGACTACCAGCGCCTGAACCTCCGCCAGCACCGGCCGGGCTCCCTCCATCACACAGGTGACACAGGTTCCCGGCGACTCCTCCGGCCGGCCGGACAGCAGCATCCGGGAGGGATTTTCCACTTCCGTCAGCCCACTGTCCCCCATCTCAAAAACGCCAATCTCATTGGTCGCTCCAAAACGGTTCTTTGCCGCCCGGAGAATGCGGCAGAAGGTGTGCCGGTCTCCCTCAAAGTACAGCACGCAGTCCACCATGTGTTCCAGGACCTTGGGCCCGGCAATGGACCCCTCTTTGTTTACATGTCCGATAACAAATACGGTGATACTGCTTCCCTTGGCAAGCTGCATCAGCGCCATGGTACAGTCCTTCACCTGGCTGACGCTGCCTGCCGGAGAGTCCAACGCGCCGTTATAAAGCGTCTGGATGGAGTCCACAATCAGCACATCCGGCTGTTCCTGCTCTACCGCCTCCAGCATCTCCCCCAGGCCGGTCTCCGACAGGACCAGGAGGTTTCCGCTTTCCACATGAAGCCGCTGGGCCCGGAGCTTCAGCTGGTGCTGGGACTCCTCCCCGGATACATACAGCACCTTGGCAAACCCGCACAGTTTCCCGCAGATTTGCAGCATCAGCGTAGACTTTCCAATGCCGGGCGCACCGCCTACCAGTACCAGGGAACCCTTGACGGCACCGCCCCCCAAAACCCGGTCCAGCTCTCCCATGCCGGTTGAAAACCGGATTTCCGCGCTGTCCCCAAGCTCCGTTACCGGGAGGGCCTTCCGGAGAACTGCGGTCCGGGAGGAAGAAGCCCTTCCCTTCCCTTTTACCGCAGGCTCCGGCCGCTCTACAACCGTATTCCAAGCGCCGCAGGCGGGACAGCGTCCCGCCCACTTCGGCGTTTCATTTCCGCACTCCGTGCAGTAAAAAAGCGTTTTTGGCTGTTTCATTCCGGTTCTCCAAGTTCATTTCCCGCACTTGCGGCATTCAGATACCCCGCCGCAACGGCGGCCGCCAGCCGCAGCTGATAAGCCGGGTCCTGCAAGCGTTCTGTTTCCGGCCCGTTGGACAAAAAGCCGCACTCCACCAGAACCCCCGGTGCGGTGATATTCTTCATCAGGTAGATGCTGTCTGGAATCTGCCGGGGATGCTTGCCGTTTCCCGCGTTGACGGCGGCGTTCAGCGCATCCTGAATACTGGCCGCCAGCTCCTCCGCCCCCTCCCGGCGGTTCCAGAACACCTGGGCCCCGTGGGTTACCGGAGACGAGGGCAGGCTGTTCTGGTGGATGCTCAGCAAAACGGCGTTCTCCGTTTCCTCCACCAGCTTTACCCGGTTTTTAAGGTCCGAGGTCTTCCGCTGGCGCATAGTCTCCAATCCCTCGTCGCAGATGGTCACATCCTCGCTCCTGGTCAGCCGGGTCCTTTGCCCGGCAAAGCGCAGCAAATCGCTGACCCGCAGGGACACCGCCAAGTTGATCTGGCTTTCCGCCACGCCGCCGGGGGACACTGCTCCCCCGTCCTCCCCGCCGTGACCGGGATCGATGACCACCGTGACGGGGAACTCTTCCCGGACATGGAAGGCCGGAACGGCGCTCCCCTTCCACAAAACCGCCGCCAGGCCAAAGAAAAAGCAGCCGAACAGGCAGGAGAGCAGCAAATCGCGTTTTCGCAGCAGAATGACCACGGACAACGCCTCCTTCGCAAATCTTCGTGCTAAGAGGATATGTCCGGCGGCTTATCCCATATGCGGTCTTTTCTGTGGAACTTGGCGTGCTTTCTATTATAACAAGTCCCGCTCCAAAAAGCAAGCCGCAGCCCGAACAATTGTCCCACTGTCCTCTGGTGGCCCCTTTGCCTCTGTCCGCATACAATGGACTGAGCGCGGGACTCCCCGCGCCATCCTTACCCAAGGAGGAAAGCGAGTATGGAAAGACCCAATCATACGCCGGCCGGTCCCTGCGGCCCAGGAATGGGCACGCTCCCCGCGTGCGCGCCGCTGGCGTTTCCCTATATTCCCATGCAGGAACAGAACCCGCCCCGTTTCAGCCGGGCGGAGGCTTTACAGGCTGGCACCCTGTTCCCCGGCCTGGACCTGCCCTTCAAGGCGGCCATTCAGGCGAAGACCAAGCTCTCCAACACCGCCATGGTGGAGCTGATGGCCCTGGATTTCGCCATCAAGGAGCTGAACCTGTATTTGGACACCCATGCGGACGACCAGGAGGTCCTCCAGCTCTACTGGTCCTATATTAAGCTGGCCAAGGAAGGGCGGGAAAAGTACGAGAAAATGTACGGTCCCCTGACAAGCACCGATTTGACTCCGGAGGACGGCTACGCCTGGCTGAAAGACCCGTGGCCCTGGGACGTAGGAGGGAATGACTGATGTTTGTTTATGAGAAAAAGCTTCAATACCCGGTGAAGGTCAAGAACGCCAACCCCAAACTGGCGGCGGCCATCATCTCCCAGTACGGAGGACCTTACTCCATCAGACTACGAAAAGCCGGAGCAAGTCGCTCCGGCTTAGACTTGTTTATTCAGAAAATACTTTGCTCAACTCCACGAAACAACCACTGAGTACATTGACCTTTGCTACGTCTTCCCGTCCATAGTCTTCATGGATTTTGAGGGAACCGCCGCCGTCCTGTAAAAACACCTGTACGGCCTTATTTTCCGGGTCTACAATCCAATATTCCCGGACCCCGGCCCGCTGATACAAGCCTAGCTTGATAAGCCGATCATGCCGGCGGGTAGAAGGTGAGAGAATTTCAATCACCAAATCAGGGGCGCCCTTGCACCCGTGTTTGTCTAGCTTGTTGCTATCGCATACAACGGACAAATCCGGCTCGACCATCGTGTCAACATCTTCCGGAGCCTCCCCGTCCCGCTCGAAAAGCCGGACGGCAAACGGGGCCGCATATACTCGACATTTCTTTCCATCTAGGAAGTTGTAAAGCTGGGCAAACAGTGCTCCGCTAATCTCCTGGTGAGTTCTGGACGGCGGGGCCATCATAACGGCCTCTCCGTTGATAATTTCAATACGCTCGTTCTCTTCCCATGAGAGGCAATCTGCGAAGGTATACCGGGCCTTTTCCGCTGGTAGTGC
Organism: uncultured Oscillibacter sp.; assembly: GCA_910585165.1. Taxonomy (GTDB): domain Bacteria; phylum Bacillota; class Clostridia; order Oscillospirales; family Oscillospiraceae; genus Oscillibacter. The sequence continues at coordinate 52,154 of CAJUBX010000001.1, forward strand.
CATCTAAACCACACCTTTCATTTTGCTTTTAGTATTCGTTCTATGCACTTATAATATCACAAAAGCGAAAAAAAGTAAAGTAAATGCCGCCAGATATTCCGGCGGCATTCTTGTAATTCTAGTTCTGAGAACTTGTATCCCTTGCTTTACTGCACTCAAAAAACTCAGCTTTTCCCCGGAAAAGAGCGTTCAGATATGTTGTTTTCAGCCATGTTGCCAGTCTGCGTCGCTGCTCATCATCCAGGTCGTCGGTGTTTACCAGCTCATCCCCGATATGTACGAAGGATACCGTCTTTATCTCCTGCTTCTTAGCCACATGGCCCACCTCCCCTTCTCAGAGTATTCTCATGGGGCTATGGCTTATGACCGTAACGGATTTCCGGCAGCCAGTCATACCGCTTTTCAAATGGAACGAAGTCGCCAGTCTCTCCGCAAATACGTTTCAGGGCCTCATCCATTTTCGCTCTGGCATAGTCGGCCTCCGGGTTCTTCGTCAGTGCATCAAAGAACTGGTCATAATACCGCCCCCAGGCGTCCAGCACCTTCTTCAGCCGAGCATATCCGAACACGTCCTTACCCATGACCTCCGGGTCATTCAGTGTGAAGATGAGGGTATCCGTCATGTACTGCACGAAGGTCTGTCTGGTGGCATCCTGGAGCGTTCGCTTCTTTTCCTCTTGGCGGGCCAGGTAGTCGTTTTTCTTTCCCATGGCACACCTCACACCAGATACCGGCACATGAAGTTGCCGAAGCTGTCGAAGTCGGACCAGTCGGCTGTATCCTCCTCGTCCGCGGCCACGGCCTTCCACAGCTCCCGGATGTAGCTGTCATAGCTGGCGGTATCTACGTCGAGGTCGTAGTGGAGGCAGTACGCTGTCCACAGCATCCTGAAGCGGTCGCGGCAGATGTCCTCGTCGAAGCAGCTCTGCGTGGCGAAGGATACTATGAACTTAAACTCAGCATTTCTATCCATCGTTTTCCTCCTCAGCTTCCGGTGTTGAAGCTCACCCCGGCGAAGTCTTCGGCGCTCAGGACATACTCCCCAGCCTTCCACGCCTGCTCCACCTTTGACTTGGCCTCCTCCCAGCTCGCGGCCTCCACATGGACCACGCGCTTCAGGTGCTCCAGGATAACGATTTTGTACCGGCGGATCACTGGCGGTATCACCGCAGTAGCTCTCTCCACGAGCCCGCTCAGGATGAGGTCATCTTTCCGAAGGTCAAGGATATGGCTCTTGTCGCAGGGTTCCTCGCTGGAAGCATCCCTCAGCAGCTCCTCATTCATCTCCTGGCAGAACTCGACCACCTCCCGGATAGTGTAGGGCTGGTCCGTGCTGTATCCGTACTGCTCCTCCTCTTCGGTATCGTGCAGAGCCATCTGGAACTTCTCATCGGACATCAGGGCAAAGCCATGTCCCTCTATGTAGCCCAGCACGATGTCAGCTTCCACCAGATTCATCTGGAGGCCCTGGCGGACCGAGACGGCCACCAGGTTCTCAGCTTTCTTTATTTCAGTCATCGCCTTCACCTCCGGTCAGGAAAAAACCCACATTGTCCTCAAAGTTGTCTACGGCCTCCGGCAGATACCGGCGGTAGGCCGGTCCGTTGCTCTTAAACCAGACGTGCGTGGCAAGGAAGTTGAAGTCTCCCTCAATGTCATCGTCCGGGTGCAGGTCACGCAGGGCTTCCAGCTCTTCAGCCTCCTCTGGCTCCAGTTTCTCATGGATACCTTGAGTCGCTTCCAGCAGGAACGTCCTTTCGCTGATAGCCTCTTTTATGTTGATGATGCCGACGCTGACGGCCGCTCTCAAAACATCGTTGAAGTCGAGGCCCTCACGGGGCCAATCCATCTGGTCAAGAATCTCATCCCACCCGTAACCGATACGGTCGAGAATCTCCAGGTCTGCGCTGCCGCAGGACAGCATCTCGCAGAGGAGACTTTGCGCACCAGTCATCTGTTTCCCTCCAATCTTATACTTTGTTAAATATTTCTCTGGACCCTGCATAGGGACCGCCTGAGAGCCTCTTGGAGCGTCCTTTTCTGTCCGCGAATGGTGTAAGTAGTCTGCGGGCGGGCCCGTCTTGTAGAGGCTTAGACGGGCTTATTTCAACATCACTTGTAGCTCCAGCGGCCGACCTTGTTGCCGTTCACATCCATGACGGGACCGTCGGTACGCCCAGCCTCCAGCTCACAGATGACATCCAACAGAATACGGCGCACCTCCGTGGTGTAGGGGTCCAGGCCCTCTCCATTATCATCCCGGAACACCGCTCCGACGGTCTTGATTTCCAGCTTGAACATCAGATCACCTCTCATCTACGTTCCATTCCTCGAAAGTGGCGTTCAGACCACGGCACTTTCGGTTCTCAGCCGTACAGCGGTCTTCTGCCAGCTCTGGGGTTTTGCATACAGCGATGATGTGGTGGTCGTCACGGCAACCGCCGGTTACGATATACACTTTCATATCAGCTTACCTCCTCAGTATCCGTACTTTCCGAGGTGAGCTTCCTGCATCGTTTCCAGGCAGTCCTCCAGGGTATCTCCGGCATCCGTCCTGATGGTCCAGTGTTTGTTGTAGCCTCTGAAGTGGCGGAGCAGATGCAGGAGGCCAGGGTCGTTACGGTCTACCCACAGGGAGAAGTTCGGGAAGTCGGCCCCGGACGGGGAATGGACGAACCTCTTCTCTCCATTGGCTCGGTCCTCCTTCAGCTCTCTGGCCTCCAGGTCATAGACCCATTTGTAGACAGCCTCACGGCGGGCGGTCATCTCGGAATCAAACTGAAACTCGTCGCCATAGTTGTAGCCATCTGGTCCGTCGCAGGAATGGTCTTCCGGGAACACACGGTAGCCGCCGAGGTCTGGAACCACCTTCACGGCGTCGAAGCTGGCTCCAAGACTATTCACGAGACGCAGGATTTCCGCCTCTGTGTACTCGAAACGTGCGTTTTTCTCGACCGTGCCGCGTTTTGAGCCACGTTTCTTAGGCAGCATGACATGGTGCTTGTTGCAATCGTCGTTCGGCTTGTCATCCGTAATATAGTGGCAGTAATCCACAAAGCCGGTGTACTGCCACTGGAAAATCTGAGGGCTGCTATGCTTTGTCCGCTCTGTTCCGGTGATTTCCAGGTACACCGCCCTTCCATCATCGAGATGGAAGGCGGTACGGATACGGCAGTTGCCGACGGTGGACTTGCTGATGTCCGCACCGCTCCAGCCGGCACCCTCGAAGTACAGGGTTTTCATGCGGGCACCTCCTCTCTCTCAGCGAGCCGTCTGGCCGCTTCCTTCAGGATGCTGACACCCTCGGAGTTGCTCGCAGAGGTGATGCCGTGCTTCCGGTACAGCATCCAAAGCCCCTGGCCGGTGGGCCGACAGTCGATTCCGTCGCACACAAAGCCGGAGGCCCAATCCCAGCGGCTCATGTCCGTGTTGTTCAGGTGCGGATCGCTCTTCAACTTCTCCCGGATGGTCTCCATCGGGAATGGGATGAAGCGGGCCACCTCGTCCAGCCCGCCGAGGAACTCAATGGCCCTCCCGTAGATGTCGGAGTGGCTCAGCCGCTCCCCAGTCTTTGCGTCGATGTAGCAACACTTGACGCCGATAGCTTCGTGAATAGTCATTACTCTCTCCCCTTCCTGGCTTCCGCCATGATAGCATCCATGTTCTTCTCCAGCAGGAACATCATGTCCTGCTTCCGGCTCTCCAGCATCCCCCTCAACTCAGCCTGGACCGCCTCCGGGGTGATGCTGCGGCAGTTACAGTGAACCGCCAGAATCAGGTCATCGAAGGTCAGACCGTCCAGCAGACTGTCGCTGGTCACAAGGTCCTCACCCAGCTTCCATTCTCTCTCAGGCATCTTTGCCCACCTCCAAAATCTCGCCGGTCTTCTCATCGGCATCATATTCCCAGGCTTTCTCGCAAGCCTTGTCGATGGCCTCATCCTCCGACTCAGCCTCGACGGTCAGCGTCGTGATGGACGTGACCTTCACGGTGAACTCCTTCATCAGATTGCCTCCTTGCGGCCCTGGGCGTGGGCGGCGGCCTGCACAGCCGCCACCCTGCCCAACAGGTTCCGACAATACTCGGCGGTTCTGGAGTGGTCCCTGTGCTGCTTAACTGCGTTCTGGAACTCCTTCCCGGTCGGATCGTCAGCATACTTCACGATTTCAGCGGCAGCCTTCCCAGCCAGCTCATCCGCTTCGGTGGCCCGGTCACTTGCGAGCTGGCGGAGGTCTTCCAGGTCATCGGGACTCAGGACCATGGCTTCCAGCTTCTTGATGAACTCCTGTGCCTCATCCCTTGCCCGCTGCCTCTCGGCGATTTCCTGTCGGAGTTTTTCTTGCAGCTCCTTGACCTGGGATTCCAGGCTCTCGGCCCTGCCCTTCATGCTGTCCCCGAAGTCATTCTCGATGTTCTGCTCAGCATCCTCGAAGCACCCCTGGAAGGCGGTGGCGAGGTAGCTCTGCGGGCCCAACTCCTCGACCATCTTCCTGATGGCCGCCAGCGTGTCCCGTTCCTGCTGCTTGGTGGCGCAGGTGTTCTCATGGTGAAGCTCAATGTTGGTGACCGTGAAGCCGAGACCCTTGTTCATGGAGGTGAAAAACTTGCGAGCAGCGGCCTCGGTGCGCTCTGTAATGATGGAATCGAAGCTGTCCCCGGCCTCGGTGGTGTAGGTGATTCTGTAATCGTTCATGGTGCATCCTCCTTCAAAAACTGACCGTCTTGGATAAGTTATTTATCATGCTCACATTCTAACTTACCGACACGGTAATGTCAAGTCAAAAATGAAAAATAGCAAAATATTTTTTGCTATCCTCAAAACGCTTGATTTCCAGCACTTTTGAAGGAGCTGCGTGGCTTTTTCAGAAAATACGCACAGCTTCGCAAAACTTACCGACACGGAAAGCTCCGACTACTTCATCTCGCTCTCCGGGAGGCCGCTGTAACGCGCCCAGAACCGCTTAGACGCGTCCTTGCTCATGGGGGATATGTGATTATAGCCGCCCTCCCAAACCTGGTAGTAGGCCACGAAATAGGCCCCTGACGGGTCTTTGAAGAGCTCCATGTAAAACTCGTCGCTGTGCTCCGCCTTGCTGGTGCAGAGAGACTCGGATTTGCTGGTGTCATAGGTCACACCCTCTACCATCTGAACCACCCGCGGGCTGCTGCTGTTCCCCAACAGGGGGAGCTCCGTTCCGGCGGCGCTGACCATCTTCACGGTGTATCCGGTCATACTCAGGGCTTTGGTCAGCTCATCGAAGGTCAGGGTGTCATTCTTCAGCCGGCCGCTGAGGTTCTGCGGGCTCCAGCCCATGAACTCGGCCAGCTCTCGCCGGGTCTTGCCTGCGCTCGCCAGGGCGGAGCGCACCATATCAGACGCCTTCATCTTCCTCTCCTCTCTCATCCAGCAGCCACTTCAGGCACTCGCGCTTGGTGTCGAAGTCCTCCGTCCAGGCATCGCCATCTCTGTTGTCTATGCCGGTAACTTTTGAGCCTACCACGAAGAACAGGCCACGGGGTCTCCGAGTGTCGATAACTTGGCATCCCTGAATCTCGCTGATCTCCATAGGCTTCGCGGCCATCTTCCGGGGGCACCACCTGGGAACCGTCTTGATGTCGGGCTTATCGCTTGACCCTTTGGTGTATCCGATGAAGCAGGCCATGCGGTGGCTGCTGGGGCAAATCAGCTCAAAGGCAGAATGGGCATCCGGGTGATTGCAGAAGCAGTCACCTCTGGGCTTTGCCATGTGGCTATTGTTTCCGGTGTACCTTGCGCGGCCGCTCATTTTCATCATGGGGCAGGTCGCACAGCGGATGTCATCTTTCATTTCGTTCACCTCAATTCTTACTAATCAGGCCATAGAGCTGCCCAACGGAGACAATATCACGGATAAGTGCCTCTGTGAGCTCGGCTTTTTCTTCCTCGGTTGTGTAGAGCATAACCCTCCGTGCTCTGCTCGCAAAATTGGACATCTCCATCTTCAGGTTAATATACGCATTGTGCTCGTCCGCAGCTTCCGCCGCCGCTCTGAGGGCGGCAGCGATGTCCTCATTTCTGCGGAACGCACTATCATACCGGCTTGCCCCGGTCTCCTGGTAGTTCTGGAAAGCTGTGTCGGCCTTCTTCTGGAAGCTATCGGCCAGCTTCATCAGCTCTTTTTTGCTCATAAATCTCCCTCCTGATAGTCGTAGTCGATGCAACCATCATCATCGGTGATGCGGGCCTCACGTTCATGCACCATGGCAAACCGGCACTCGCCTCCGTGATTGTACCGGCAGGTCTGGGACTCGCACTCAATGCAGAGCTGCTTCAGGTAGACCAGTTTTGCAAACTGGTCCGTTCTGTCGATGCCGTCGCCGTACAGCAGGTAAGCCACGCCCTTGCTGTGCCGCCGGTCGAACCAGTGCCAGATTTCTTCCCGGCTCACACCCGGTCCCCAGCCCATGAACGCCTCCTCGATGCACTCAGTCTCCGGGTTCATCGGAACATCGGCGAACTGACGCCACATCTCCTCCAGGGCCGTGTCGCGGTCCCGCAGGGTTTCGATTTCCTCCAGGCCCTCGCGGATGGTTTCGTAGTCGGAGCTGCTGATGGCGTCCCTGTTATACAGCCCGTAGGCAGTATCAAACGCCTTACCTTTCAGCGCAGTTGTCATCCGAACACCACCTTCTCGAACAGGGCAAACTGGACAATACAATCGGCATCGTTGGCGTCGATGTCGCCGGCGTCGATGGAGTTGTCCTCAACCTGCACATGGCAGCCCTGCTCAAAGTACAGCTTCACGCCGTTCAGGAACTTCTCCAGAGTCAGCTCCCACTTGTCGCTGCTCTCCGCATCATACAGGGTGAGCGAACCGCCGCGGCTGATCTGCTCGCTGGCGTACTCGCCCAGGTACTCACCGACAACCTTAGCCTTCCGGCACCAGTAGTTGATGCCGCCCTCCAGGGCGGCCACCATGATGTCATCGATGTCCTGCTGGGTCAGGCTGACCTCAATCTGAGGCCGGACAGTGAATTTTTTCTCACTCATTTACTTAAACCTCCTCAACACGAAAGTATTCCTCAATGCCCTGGTGGACAATGCGGTCGGTGCAGTTCTCGTCTTCTCCGTTGCTCCAGACTCGGGTGATGATGTTCGGCTGGCCTTCCGGCAGATCGGTGTCATCGTCGGAGAACTCGATAAGCGCCAGCGGCATATCATCGTCTGCATCCGGTCGGCGCAGGTCAACCCACACACCGGGGTGTTCCGAGTCGAAGCAGGATCGCACAATGACGGCTCCCAGCGGAGTATCCACCCGCAACGTCGGCGGGATTTCCGGCGGCGCAGGTTTGGGCGGATTGCGCCAGCATCCATCTCCATTCACCCCGTAATCGCAGGGAGAGGGTTCCTCAGTGTGCCGACACTCATCGCAGAGCATGAGCCGTTCGCCACAGACCGGGCAGAACGCCTTGAAGCCCATCGTGTCGGTGTTCCACCGCATCTCGACCTCGCTTTCACAGTGGGGGCACATCTCGGTGACAATGTACGTCCGCTCCCGTTCATCGCTGATAGGCTCCACCGTCATGTCAGTCAGCTCGGAATCGAACCAGTCGATTTCTTTTCCGGTGGCGATGGTCTTGGCCTGTTCCTCGTCATCGGCCTCAACTACTACATCCCCATATCGGAGCTCACTGACACGTACACGATACTTCACTTAAATCACCTCCTCTCTGGTGATTGTGCCGGACATCCATGCTCCGGCGTAGGTCCCGATGCTGGGGAGGCGCTCCAGGAGACACCTCTTCATACCGTCCAGGTACTTCAGGTAGTGGCGGCCCTGGAGCCCGCTGAGGTGATCGTCGTAGGGGTCTTCTTTCTGGAGCAGCTCCACAGCCAGCGACCACTCATTGTCCTCGACGGCGATGTAGAACAGCTTGCTTTCCAGGATGACCCGGCGGGACCGTCCACCAAATCCAGGCTCGGTAAGCCATTTATCGAGCATCGGCCGCTCAAAGCTGGGGAACATCCTGACGAAGCTACTGATGAAGCACTCCAGGATGTCGTCCTCTTCCTCGGCGGTTCCCCACTCGTCGTAGAGCCACTCAATTCCGGTCAGCTCATCATAGCTGAGGTCGCCCATGAGCTGGGTTTCGGGATACTCGACTCCCGGTTCGTCCCGGCGGTACACATGGAAATGGTCGTTGTCAATGTAGTACAGGCCCTCATATTTGCCTGTCACGCAGACATTACCGCGTCCCATACTCAGCCCTCCTCGCTATCGAAACCGCGGACCATGCCCCACTCATTCAAAGGCAGAGGGGCCTCACCAGCCATGTCAAGCATAGCCTCATCCATGCCGCAGACGTTGCAGATGTGAACATCGACCCTCCGGCTAAGCGAGTTCTCCACCAGCCTGCCCCTCATGCGCGGATGCCCGCAACGAGGGCACGGAAGGCCGACCGCCAGCCCTTTCTCCTGCATCCTCCCCACGCCTTCCAGCATCTGTCTGGCCTGTTCAATCGTTCGCATACGTTGCTCCTTTCTACGCATTACGGGCATTCTCGGCCCACTCATCCGCTTCCTCGCGGGTCTCGAAGTAGTCGTTGTACTCATCGAAGTTCTTTCCCTCGACCGACGTGCTCTCAGGCTTCTCGGCAGCCTTCACGGCGTAGACGCTCACGGCCACCCTGCCGTCATCAAAGTATTTCTGGCAGACCCGCCAGAAGGTCCTCTCCTCTCCATCCTCGCGGACCAGCAGGTCGTGGATGAGGTACTTCCGGCCCTCTCCGTCCTGGTAGAACATCTCCCGGACCTTCTCCGGGCAGGGTTTCCGGCTCTCAATAAACCGCTGGGCCGCCTCCAGGCTGCCGTACGCCTCCTGAGACAGCTTCTCGATGCCGCCGGTTCGGACGGCTACCGCATACACTCTCATGGCTCGTTCCTCCTTACTTCATTTTGTGGATGGTGTACACCTGCTGATTCTTCAGCGGAACCACCCTTTCCTCGAACTCCTCGTCGCTCATCGGAATCAGATAGAACCGGAGCTCATCCAGCTCCCCGTCATCGTTGTAGAGCTTCCGGCCATACAGCACATGGTCAGCCCCGGTTTCAGCCAGCAGCTTCCGGGCTTCGACCTCGAACCGTTGGAGGTTCTCCTGCATCTTCTTCCGGGGCATCCGGCCAGATTCGACAGGCCCCACCTTGGGCCAGTAGGACCAGCGGACCCATCCAGGTTCACTCATCGCCCTGCACCTCCTTCTTTGGCCACACGGTAGAATCGCCGAACTGACACAGACAGCCGAGCCAGTAGGACGGCCCAGGGGCGACACGGTGGTAGCTTTCGTACTCAATGTACTTCTTGACCTCCTCCATCTTGGCGGCGAACTCGTCGTAGCTGGATTTCTGGGCCAACTTGTAGCAGTCCTTACGGCCCTGCGAGAACGCATCGTAATCGAAGGTGTCGCCCATAATTGATTGCAGGGAATTCACGTCCATCGTCACCTTGATACTCATGGTCTTTCTCCTTTCAGTTTTCTAAGTTGTCGCAGTCCTCGTCTTCCCAATCGGGGAGACTGTCCAGGAACCGCTGGATAAACGGGATATGCGGAAACACATAGTCGGCAATCAGGCAGCCGATAAACAAGATGAGCAGGTAGCCCGTCAGGATGGCAAGGGCCACCACCGCTTCATCCAACAGCTCAGGTGTCAATCAGCTCATCCCCTTCTCGCCGTTCTTCAGGATATACTCCAGCAAGGCGATCTGGTCGCGGAGGCTCCTGATTTCCTCGACCGCCCGTCCGATGCTGTTGATGTCGCTCTCCAGACACCCGCGAGCGATTTCTTCGGCGGTGCGCTTGCTGACGTTCTTAGCGAGGCACAGGCGGAGCCCCTCGCATTCCTTCTCCTTCCACTCCAGGGCTTTTCGCAGGTTCTCAATCCTGCTCTCAATGTAGCTCTTCATCTCGTTCTCCTCTTTCAAGCCACCAACTGCTTCCAGCCAGGGGTTTTGCCGACGAACTCGGCCCAATCCCAATCCCGCCGGCTGAACAGATGTCGGAAATGGCGCGGCATGGAGTTTACGGCAAAGTTGCGGATGGCCTGCTTCCGCTCCCGGCCGGTCACAAGCCTTGCCTCCCAGCCGATGACCTCGACATATTCGGCGTTCAGGAAGACCCGCTCTCCGGCCACCTCGATGCCCACACGCTCCTCATCCATCCGGCTGTACTGGTTATACCGGGTCCCGACCCAGAACACCACGCCCTCGGTCCCCTTTGGCACCTTTCGGCCTCGGATCACCCTCACTGTGTCGCCCTTCTGGACCTTCTTGGCGTTGGAGGGATTGGTGCGGAGGTCGAAGTGCTCTCTCCCCAGACGCTTGTACCAGCGGTACACCTCCCGCAGCACTTCCGGGGTGGCGTCAATCTCAGCGCGACCGCCGCCGCCGGCTCTGGTGGTGTCGTACTCGACCTCAACCAGTTTCTGCTTCTCCCTGTCCCAGCAAATGGCGTACCAGTCAGAGTCGTTCAGCCCGTTGCGCTCATATGTGCTGAGGACACAGCCCACATACTCAGGCTCGGTCTTGCCATAGATACCAGCGATAACTGCCATTTCAAGCCCCCCTTCCCTACACCAGATACGGCAGTTCATACTTCACGAAGTCGGCCGCCAGCCTCGCGGCCTCAGCCTCCAGGTCCACCACCCAACCGTGCAGGTAGCCGTCGCGGGCTTCGCGGTTCTCCCAGTTCTCCCGGCTCAGGCCGATGCTGTCGATGACCATGTAGCCGTCGTGGTCGATACCGAACAGCGGCTCGCCATACTTCTGCATCCACTCGGCCTCGTCCTTCAGCTCTTCATCACCGGCCTTGGCGACGTACTCGACCGTGCAGCGGTCGAAGTTGTAGCGGAACAGCTTGCCGTCCAGCTTGTAAACCTTGCTCTTCATATCATTACCTCCCGGCCTCTCGGCCTGTTTCATTCGTTTTCGGGGACTGACTTCCCACGACTGCGGGCCTTCGGCTTGCTCCCGGTATTCCGGGAGCTCCGCAGTTTCGGCCGGTTGTCATCCGGCTCTCATTCAGGCGGGCAATTCAGATGCTGTGGTGGGATTTCCGTATTTTTCTTTCACCCACGCATCCGTCACGGCCTCCAGCTTCTTCAGGAGTTCCTTACTGTCAACCTTGTAATCTTGGCAAATTTTTTTCGTCAGCCCCTCCAGCCCAATGAAAATGCCCTCCAGCGCATAGATTTCGTCAATCGTCAAGGTGTCGATTGTCATAACTTTCATCCTTTCTGGCCTTTCAGCCCTCTGCTCAAATTCTTACCGTCTTGGTAAGTTTCAGTGTCATCATTCTAACTTACCGACACGGTAATGTCAAGTCAAAAATTGATTTTTTTCAAAATATTTTTCTCAATCAACTTATGGCTTTATTTCCACTATTTCTAATGTATATTGCCAATTTTGAGCAAAAAAAGAACGCCCTCTCACCAGATGCAGGAGACTCTTGCCTGCTCCGTTCTGGTAAGAGGGCGTATTTCACACTGTGGTTCGTTTTAAGGGCGCTTTCCATATTGGTAAGTATTTTTATGGGTGAACAGCTTAGGACGCTGTTACGGGGTCTTATTTCGATTGTAGAGGGCATTTGTGCTTTCCGTGTTGGTGCGGATGCAATCCGCACCGGAAACATCCCTGAAGCGGTGTCTGTGGGTGACGGATTTTGGTGCAAAATCGTCTTCCAAGGAAAACAGGTCTTAGACGGGCTTAGAATGGGCTTAGACGCGTCCTTTCTTGGGGTGGTATAAGTATATTCTGAACAAATCAACTTCGATTTACCATTTTTTCCCGTTCCGAAAATCTCAAAAAATCAATAAAAATCAACATTTTCTGGTCTTAAAAGTTGAAATATGGTAAAACGCACAATTTTGGCAACTAAATCCGTGCAAAAACAACAAAAAAGCCCCTACCCCGGCCGGGGCCGAGATAGGGGCTGTGGTGGCTCCCAGACCTCCTATTGCTGCGTAGGGACGCGGCCGTCAACGGAAGGACCAGGAGCCGGGGAACGCTGTCATTATCTGTTGCGCTTGATGCTGTTAATCTGCTCCATGGTCTGTTTCAGCTTGTCGAAGCCGTACATAGCAGCGAAGCAGACGAAGAATCCCAGGACGATAGCGCCGACCACCATGTACCAGGTGACGGGGACGCCGGCGATCTGGCACATGGCGAAGAAAGCCAGCAGCGTGACGGCCATGGCGATGATGAAGGCCAGCAGGTTGGTCGGCAGCTTACCCCAGGTCAGGCCCTTCAGGACCTCGACGATGATGTTCGTCACGACCATGAGCACCAGCACCAGGGGCAGGATGACAGAGATGACCGCGGGGATGTTCTGAATAATGGCTTCCATGATTTTTCCTCCTCAAATCTTCTTACAGTAGTCCAGGGACACCCAGCCAACACCAGACTTCAGCTTGCCCCAGAGGGTAGCGCCCTCGCCGGTGGCCTCGCTGACGATGGTGTAGGCACCGGGCTTAATGACGCTGACGATTGCGTTGTTGGTGCCGGGACCTTTGCGGATACGCAGGTCGGTGGCGGTGATGCGGACCTTGTACGGGACCTTGCTTACCGGAGCAGCGGGGGCCGGAGACGTAGCAGAGGCCCCCAGCTTGACGTTCACCTTTGTGGCGATGTCGCCGAGCCGCTGGTAGATGTAGTCCCCAGGACAGGCTTTGTTGGCGAACCAGCGGTGGACGGTGAGGTTTTGCTGGTCCACCTTGCCCACCAGATTCTTGTCCCCCTTCCACAGCAGCTTCTTGATGCCGTTCCGCCGGCAGATGTCGGCACACAGCTCAATCAGGGCGGCCATAGCCTTGTCGGTGATGGCGTAGGGGTGCGTGGTGTCGCTGGCAACCTCGATGGTCACGGCCTGGTAGTCATTGGACTTGCCGGAGATGCCATTGACGCGGATGGGGGTCTTTACTCCGTTCACAGTCTTGTAACCACCGGTACACCAGGAGCGGTCCTTCTCCTCGACACACAGGCCGATGGAGCCGTCATAGCCCACAACGTAGTTGCAGGACGCTCCCTTGCTGCTGGGCTGGAACACCTCGCACCCACGCTTGGCCGTAACCTGACCGACGAAACAGTGGATGGTAATGGTATCGATGGCGTGGTTACGATTGGCTGTTCTGTTCGGAGAAATCATCCGCACAGTTGCCAAGGGGCTGTTGGAAAATGCCATACTGCTGTCACTTCCTTTCTTCGCATACTTGTCGAAATACTTCTGGCCGTAGCTGGCCCGCCGGGTCTTGGCAGCCACACTCTGGTCCGCCGGACGCTCAAACTGGAGAAATACCGCGTCAGAGGCGGTCTGGACGCTGGAGGTGGTCTTCAGGACGTTCAGCACCGCCTTATAGCCGGTAAACAGCTCCTGCATCAAGAATCCGAGCTGAATCTCCAGGTCCCCGATGCTCTTCCCAGCGGCCTTGGCATAGGCCAGCAGAGCCGCCTTCCGGCTCCAGTACGTCCACTGGCACAGGCCATATCCGGCCTTGTCGTGGATGAAATTACCATAGGTCCCGTGGTCCACCATCTCGGTGTACTCAGCGTCAGCCATGCCCAGCTTGCCTTCGTAGCTATTCTGGAGGTTGTCCGGGCGCAGGCCGCTCTCGGCATACAGGTTCCCCATCAGGCCGGCGGCACCAGCATCAGTGAGGCCCTGGGCCTTCAGATAGCTCCAGATTTTTTCCTCTGTATTCAATTATCCTACTCCTCCTTCTTCCCCGCCCTCATCGGGCGAATCATCTTCAGTCCGGCTTTGGCCGAACACCACGCCTTCGTTATGCTCGAAGATATTCTCAACCACCTTCAGGCCGCTCATGCCCAGGAGCGTGATGATGGCCTGGCGGCTCAGCTCCTCAACCGGGAACGGCTGCTCCAGCACGATGGTAGAGTAGGTGGCGATGCCATAGGACCACGACACCCAGAGGATTGCGAACGTCTGTGCGGTGACGAACAGGAATCTCGTAATCGACTGGATGATATTAGGGTGCTCCCGGCCAGACCGCAGCTCCTTCAGCCGCTTCCGCAGGTGGCGGATGGTGGCCTCGCAGTACAGGATGCCCAGGGCAATACCGACCACCAGAGCGCCGGCAGCGATCAGGGCTGTCTTCATGGCATCTGCTCCTTTCGGGGGGCCGAGCTGACCTGGAGGAAGTCATGTTTCTTCAGGCGTTCCTTGTAGACCTCCTGGATGTTTTCGATTGCTAGGACAGCCCGGTTGTTCGGATACTCAGGGTGCTCCCGGCAATAATCTTCATAGGCATCTATCTCGGCCAGCACCTCAAAAAACTCCTCCTGCGTGTGGCCGATGTCCCGCAACAACTCATTGTTGAAATGCAAGATGCGGGCTCGGTGTCCATCAGCGGTGCGCCGGTCATCCATGGTGATGTGGTCATCCAGCTTCTTGATGACCTCAGCGTTGACAGCCCGGCCGATGGCTCTCGCCAGCCAAGACCAGGGGTTAATCTTGACGGGGGCAATCTGCATAAGGGTCATCAGAACCAGAAGCAGACCGCCCCCGCCAGCTAAAAGCTCTTGGACGTTCACTACTACACTTCCTCCTGTTTCAATAACGATTTCACGCAGTTTAGCAACATAGGAGGCCGCCCCCGATAACGGGAGCGGCCTCTTTGCGCCGGTCTATCAGACCTTGACCTCCAGGGCCTCCAGGATGTCCTCCACCTCTTCACGGAGCTTGGGGGGCACCTGCTCCAGGGTCTTCTTACCCTTGACAATCAGGGTTGCGTACACAACGGCCATGGTCTGCACCTCCTTCCTGAGCAAGACTTTCAGCAGCCACTCCCGGAGCCTACTCATGGTCGGTCTCCTTCAGCAGCGCCTCGACATCGGCCCGAAGCCGGGCCGGAACGTCTTCCAGCTTCTTCAGCCCCTTGCGGATCAGGTCAGCGTACACCTTTGCCATTACCCCTCACCGCCTTCCAGCAACTCGTACACATCGCAGAGAGCCATCTGCGTGTCGGTGAGCTGCCCCTCCAGGCTCTCGACCTTGGCCCGGAGCTGCTCGTTCTCCTCCTGGAGCTGCTTCCGGGTCTTTTCCTTCTGCTTCTCTTTCACAGAATCCTTCCTGATTACATTCAGTCCCATTACTGGAAACCTCCCTGCACAGAATTGATGTAGCCGCCCTCACCGCTGGCCCCGCGCTCTGCCGTCACTCGGAAGTTGAACGCAAAGCCGTTGGCGGCGGTCTTGTTCTCAAAGATGTGGTTCGCACCGCTCTTCACCTCAGCGGTACAGTCCTCCCATACCGGGGCGTCATCCTTGGCGTTGTTCGTGACCTCCACCGTATAGCGGGCATCCGCCGGGATGAAGCCGGCCACGGACAGGACGCAGATGGTGATGAGTGCGTCCGCCTCCATCGGGGCCTCCAGCGTAACAGAAGCCCCGGTGACTTCCTTCTTGAAAGTCATGGAGTGAACGGTGCTGGCCTTCCCGTCATTGGCGGTGATGGTCATGGTATGGTCGCCGTTCAGCAGCTTCATGAAATACTCGCCGTTGACCTTGAAGCTGTTGGAAGTGCCCAGGGCCGCCGTGAAGGTTCGCTTCGTCACACCGTCGATAGCCTCGGTGACGGAGACCTCATCGCCGTCCACGTCGGACACGGTATAGGACACCGTGAAGCCGGCATCCTTCGTCCCCAGGTTGCTCCCACTTGGAGAAGTGCAGGCAATCTCCGGGGCCGTGTTGTTGTTCACCGGACGGGACGGCGAGGTCGTATAGCCGCTGTACGCATTGTTGCTGTCATAGGCGCGGACCCGATACTTCACGCTGGCCCAGCCCTTCGTGATGGTATCGGTATAGCTCAGGGTGTTGCCGGTGTAGACCACCCCCCACTGGCCGCTGCCGTCCACCTCCCGTTCCAGGCTGTACCCGGCCAGGTTCCCGTCCACGTCGCTGGCCGCGCCCCAGGTCACGGTAAGCGTCGCGCCGCCCAACACGGTATTCGGGACCGTGATACTGGGCGGCGCGGTGGGCGCGTTGTTATTCGTGACCGTTACCTGGTTGCTGGTCTTGTAGGCCGAGGACAGCCCCTCGCTGTCATAGGCTTTTACCCGGTACATCACGCTGGCGGTGCCAAAAGCCACCGTGTTGGTCGTACTCCGGCTGCTGCCCTGGTACACCTGGGACCAGGATTTTCCGCCGTCGGTGCTGCGCTCCAGGATGTACCCCTCCAGGTTGCTCTCCTTGTCGGTGCTGGCACCCCAGCTCACGGTGATCGTGCTGCCGCCCTGGATGCTGCTGGGGACGGAGATGCTGCTGGGCGCTGTCGGAGCCGTGTTCGTGTTTACGGAGCCGTCGTCAGAGACCAAGAGAGAAGAGGGAAGTACCAAAGCCGGGCGAATGGCATACCCACCGCCGGAGCAGTAGCTGCTGCTCCAGTCGCCATTCGCGCGGACGCGCAACGCGCGCGTCGCGCCGCCGCCGGAGCTGCAGCACGGAGAACGGAGCCACCAGTCGGCGGCCGAACCATTCAGGTTGGCTATACGCTTGCTGTCGGTCGTGGCACAGCCGGAGAAGTAAGCCAGACACGCACCATCATTCGGGATATAGGAGTGCGTACTCGAAGTCCAGTTCACTTCCGGGCCGGACAGCAGGAACACCTTGGCCGAGAGGCCATTGGCGCCGCTGTTGATGGGCGTGGGATTCGCACCGCTGCCGGGGCGGTACGGGAGCTTCACCTGCTTAATCTGATTTCGGATGTTGGCGTCGATCAGGTTCAGGAACGTGTTGTTCAGGTAGCTGTTGATTTCGCTGTTGGCATAATCGTTGACGTTGCTGCTATGCCACCTTTTGGCCTCATAGCAGTCTTTCATCAACAGCCAGGTTCCATCGCAGCTCGCGTCATACAGAGCCGAGGGCTTCCCCTGGTGGACCACAATGAAGTCCCGCAGAGTGCCGTTGACCTTCAGCTTCACGATACTGCCGATGGTTTTGTTGCTAAGGGCAACCGATGCCATGATAAAACCTCCTGTTGAAAATCTACATCCACGGCGGTACGTCGTCAGGCAGCGGGACAGAGCGGAGCGGGGCCGCCTGGGGCAGCTCCTCACCTCTCTTCCTGCGGATACACCGCGCCTGCTTCAACCTCCGCTTTATGCGGACCACATTGGTCGAGTTGATTTTCCGGCGCGGCTTGATTTCCTCCCCGATAATCTCACTCACCTGGGCAGCGTACTTTTGCCGTAATGCGTATGTGTCACCGTGGGCCGCATGAGCGTCCCACCCGCCGAAGCCTTTGATGATGGCTTCTTTCGTCACTTTCCCCGCCGGGTACGCCTCCCTCCAATACTTCACCCTGGCGTTGATGTCCTGGACCTTATCCCGGCGGAGCTTTTGGACCACCGCGCCGGTCTCGGTCAGGTAGGAGTGGAAGCCGAGGAAGTCGATACCGTTCCTCAGCGGGAAAATCCCAGTCTTTTCGTTCAGCTCCAGGCGGAGGTCATCCATCCACCGCTCCACATCCTGCAGGAGCTCCTGTAGCTCTTTCTTGGTCCGCGCTATGATGTAGAAGTCATCCATGTAGCGGCCATAATAACGAAAGCCTCGCACTTCCTGGACGTAGTGGTCGAACTCATCCAGGAATAGCAAGGCCAATAACTGGCTGGTCTGATAGCCCAGGGGCAGGCCGTCCGTCTTGTCAATGTAGATGCACAGCAGGTCATAGAAGGCCATGTCTACACCGCGCTTCAGGAACAGGGCCCGCAGCTTGGCTTTCAGTATGTTGTGGTCTATCGAAGCAAAGAACTTTCTTACATCGCATTTCAGGACCCAGCCATCAGCCGATCCTGTCCGGCGATAATACTCGGCCATGTGCTGCTTCAGGCGCATAAGGCCGTCGTGAGTTCCCTTCCCCTTCTGGCTGGCATGATTGTCCCGGATGAAGCTGTGCGTGATTGCATCGTACAGCACGTTATCCGTGGCAGCATGGAGCACCACCTTGTCTACAAAAGCTGGTGCTTGAACGAGCCTTTTCTTGGGCTCGTAAACAAAGAAGGTCTCAAAATTACTGGGGGCGTAGGTCCTATTCAGCAGTTTTCTGGACAACTTATCGGTGCAGGCCAGGGCGTTGGCCTCATACTGAGCTGTCCCTGCCTTGGACCGTTTTCCGCTTCTTGCGCTCAGGTATGCCCTGTAAAGCACCTCAAAAGCGCACATTTCCTCATAGGTCAAAACTCTCCCCCTTGCTTCCGCTGGCTGGGTTTGTAGGGGAAGCTCCAGCCAGCCCTTTGCCTAATACCGGTCCGCTTCCCCACGGTAGCCGACTGCGCCCCCTGGCGGGGCGGCCTGCCTCGGTATGATGTATTTATCGAACGCCTGGGCCCAGACGAACGACAGGATGCGACTCCCTTTGATAGATGGCACACTGTTTTCAGCAGGTACTCCTGCCTACTCATCTCGTTTCCCATCAGAGCCGGGCGAATGGCATACCCACCGTTGGAGCAGTTGTTGTTGCTCCAGTTGCCATTCGTGTTGACGTTCAACGCGTTCGTCGCGCCGTTGCTGGAGTTGCAGTACGGAGAGCGGAGCCACCAGTTGGCGGCCGATGCGAGTCGCACCCTAATACCAGGCGGGCGCCCCCGCCGTGTATCCTAATTCCCGGCTTTCACCTGCCGGATGGCCTCCTTCACCAGCGACACCTGCCGCTGATCCTCGGCGGCCGCAGCCTCCTCCCCGAGCTTCTTGGCCCTGGCCCCGTCGTTCTTCCTCCAGGACATTGTCATATACTGCACGTCCCGGAGCTTCTTGGTCCATATACCGCTGCGCTCAATGCTCACATAGCCATTGTCCACACAAATCTGGATGTACTCCAGCAGGAGAGAACAGTCATCCAGGACCTCATTGATGAGCCGGAGCCGCTCCTCGTACTCCGTGACGAACATCTTGCCATTGGCGGCGTGGATATTGCGGACGATATTCCTTGCTACCTTCCGCATTTCCTCGCCATAGTCACGGTAGCCGGACTTCGTGAAGCCCTTCTTCTCCGTCCGGTCCAGGGAGCCGATGAGCTGCTGACACACCGCTTTCACATCGCGGATGTCATCCAGCTCAGCGACTTTCTGGAGGATTTTCCTGACATCCCGCTGGCTCACATCGCCGGTCACGACCTTTGTGGCCTGAATGGTGTACTTCACCGGCTCCCTGGCTTTGTTCCCCAGGACGTATTCTTTATCTGCCATACTGACACCTCCGGTTCGGGCACTTGCCGTTTCTGGCAGCGTTCAGGTCCTCCGGGCAGCCGATGAAGGTACACCGGTCCCGGCAAATCAGCAGAATGGCCTCCCGGCCCGCCGGGGTCCGGCCGCACAGTATGAGCCCTTCCGGGTCCAGGTCCTGACCGCAGGGAGGCTCCAGCTCAGCGAACAGGTTTCCTACCAGGCAGGACAGCTCTCCAGGCGGGAGAGACAGGTTGATGAGCTCATTTTTCATCAGAACTCCAGCCTCTTCTGCGTGGCGTTCCAGACGCCGGTAGCGACCAGGCCCGTCAGCGACTCGAAGGTAACGGTGAACGGGTTCCCGCTGACATCGGTGTTATACATCAGCTCCAGCAGGGACAGCCGGGAGTCCAGGGCCGCGCTCAGGTTCTGGATGGCGGGGTGGGCCTCAGCGTCCGCATTGTGGGCGTCGATGATCTTCTGGGCTTCGGCCAGGAACTGCGGGAGCATGACCACCACGCAATACTGGGACACGTCCTCGGCGGTCATAAACGCCTCCGGCGAGTAGTCGATGATGACGGTGGCGCCCTCGCCGACGGTGATGCTGATGGGGAACCGGCGCGTGTCGATGCCGGTCTTGGAGTAGGCGCTCACCCACTGAGGATAGTCTCCCAGGGTGCCGTAGTACAGCAGCACCTCTTCCCCGTCCAGGTCGCGGGCGAAGACGCCAAACTCCCGAATCCAAAAGCCATGGTCCAGGCCGCCGTTCAGATCGGACCGGTACTCCACCGTCATGTGGACGGTATCGCCGTCATACATGGGCTCATTGGAGGTAGCCGCCGCCACCGGCTCCACCAGGTCCTGAAGCTCGCCAGGGAACAGCCCTTCCGGGCAAATGCCGGAGCCGACCATCGTTCGGGTCAGGGTCAGAGGCATCTTTGCTGCCATAATCTTGGCAATCAGAGCCCGCCCCCTCTTGGTGGTGGTGCAACCGTATCCGTACATCTCGATGGGGTTCATAGGGTCGTTAATCATCGGGTTCATACAAGTTCCTCCTTCAACTCAGGCAGTCTCGTTTCCATAAAGCTGCCATGACAGGCAGCAAAAAAGCGGCCGTCCACGACCGCAGGTATTACGGTATCAAATTCGGGTAAGGGCGGCAGCCGGGTCTCCATGATAGAGCCGTGGGCAGCAGCGGAGGCACGGCCCAGAACAGCCGCCGTCCCCAGCTCTGGCTCGATGACTGGCAGTTTCGTGATGCTCATTCCATGGCCGATTGCCGGAACGACATAAATTCCCGTCGCCGGTATATCTGGCTCCAGCTCCGGCAGCTTTGTTATTGCCATTCCCCGGCCCAGAAATGGGGTGACACGCAGCTCTGACTCGATGGGCGGGGTTTCTGTGGTCGCCGTGATACGGATGCCGACGCCAGCGGCCTTGATGAATGGAGCGGTGAACAGCTTCTCGGCATGGTCCTCTGGCGTCAGAACGCCGGTATCCAGCAGCATGACCGCCGGCTCTTCCGGGTCTTCGTGGTAGTACAGAGGCTTCGGCCAGAACATCCTGAACGCCTTGATGACATCGTGATAGGTGCAGTTATTCGTGTTCTTCCAAATCTTGAAAATCAGGTAGTCACGGTACTGCTCATCGTCCAGGACGTAAACGGACTCAGCGGTACAGGCCAGCGCCCCGGCCTCCTCCCTGCTGAGGCATACGATGTCTCCCACGCCGTCGAGCTGCTTCCCTATGGCTGTCAGGACACCCCGCTCATCCCGTAGCGCGGTGAAGAACCGGTGCAGGTCGGTGAGCTGTTCACCTACGGCGCAGATAAGGGCGTCAATGACCGGTTTCTCTTTGAACTGCTCCAGCAGGTCCTGCCGGAGCTTTTCGGTATAGTCAACCATCCAGCACCACCTCTATCCTGCCCTCATCCGTCACCGCCCGCTCACGCGGGGATATGGACACGCTCCGCAGGTCATAACCTTCAGGCATCGCCCCTTCGTCCGTCGTGGCGAAGAGGCTCACGTCCATGTAGTCGATGCCGGAGACCGCCAGGTGGAAATTCTGAGGGATGACGCTATCGCCAGCCTCCAGCTCCCCCACTTTCTCCAGAATCTGATTCTTGATGAGTTCAACGTAGTTGATGGGCGGATTCGTGGTCCTGCTGAGGGTCACGCCGACCTTGAACCAGACCTTGACATAAGCGGGCCGATTGAAGCGCACCACAATCTCTTCCCCGTACTCACCGGGCAGCGTGACCTCTACTGAGCCGAAGCTACTGATTCCCCCGGCTTTCGTGTCAAGTATCTGCTGGGCAATCTCGGTCGCGTCGCCGCCGTCCACTACCACCTCGACGCTGTGAGGCCAGCGTCCCATGCTGTCCACCACGTTGCTGTCGTTCTGGTAGACCGCGCAGCTCAGGATACCCTGGACGTTGCTGAGGATGGCGCTACGGATGCTCTCCACCATGGAGGAAGACCGGTTGTAAATCTTATCCGCATAGGACCGGCGGAACTCGATGTCCGTCTCTACGTGGCGGCCGGCGATATAGGGCCCCACGTTGACCACCGCAGTCATCCCGGCCACCGCCTTCACTATCTTCGTGACGACGCCGTTCGGGATGAGGATGTCGCCGTCATCGACCGTGGCGAACTGGATGATGGAGCTGACCGTCTGCGTGGTAAGATTCTCAGACAGAACCATCACATTAGAGCTGATCGTGTCCTCTGCCTCAATGACCAGGGCATCCCCTGCCACGGACACACGGAAGCTGTTGTCCGTGATGGCCGCCTGTAACGCGCTTAGGTTCTCGCTGACGGTCTTTTCAGGGTCAGGGGTAATGGTGTATAGGGTTCCGTTCAGGGCGATGCTTAGAGAGGCCCTGACTTCGCTGGAAGCCATAATAACCGTGGCTTTGTTGAAGTTAGCCCTTGAAATTACAGCATCCGCAGATATGCTCAGGTTTGTCGCCGGGTTCGTATCGGTGGCAATCAGCGTACCGGAGGGGACCACTGTTCCGTCCAGGCCGGTGCAGAGGACGGAGTAATAGGACTTCGACGACAGCTCGCGGGTGGAGCCGCCGAACTGGGCCGCGCTGTCCAGGCTTCGCCCCTCCGCCGTCGCCGGGTACTGCGAGTAGTAGACATCGGTGCCATACTCCCACAACTCTGCGATCCGGTCGGCCACGTTGGTCAGCAGGTGATTCAGCAGGGACTGGGGATTTTGCCGGGTGTTCACGCCCAGGCGCCGGGTCATGCTTTCGTGCATCTCATCCAGGATGACATCCAGCCGCTTAGGATTCGGCCCCTTCGGGGTCAATCCGTACTGTGCCATTTGACTTTCACCTCCTCCTTGTAGGTATCCTCATCTGTTGCGAAGCTCACCGCGATGGTGGCCTGCCGGGTTTTCTTGTCCACCGCGATGCCCACGCCCAGGACATTGGTGACCCTCTCCACGCTCATCACGATTTCGCGTATCAGGTGTCTGGCCTTCGCCTCGTTCGGGTTCTTCACAAGGATTTCCTCGAAGTATGGGACACCATGCCCTGGGCCGAGCCTCCACTCCTTGAAAAACCAGAGCAGGCGGATTCTGACCGCCTGCACGATGCTGTCCGTTTTCGATATATCGCCTGCGGCCGAGAGCTCCAGGTCCCAGTTGGCATCGAGCTTCAGGTCAATCATGCACATCACCCCCCGATGAATACGTCACCGCTGCCGTCCTGGACGGCTCCGCCGATAGAAACGGCATCGCCCACTCTCGCCGCCGGTCTGCCGTTGATAAAGACCGAGGAACTGCCGGCGGCAATCACATCCTGGTGGCCGGAGTGTGTAACGCACCCATGGGAGGCATAGTGGTCGCCGAGCCTGCCCGCCGACCTCCCGTTGATGAACACGTCCGGGCTTCCCTCAACCAGCGGGACAGAGGGACAGGCATCATGGCCGGTACAGTTGTCCCCTTTGCGCGTGGCTGCTGGCATAACTTTCACCTCCTCAGTTCAGATTGACAACGCCGTTGCTGACCGTCAGGTTCCCGATGATATACACGCCGTCCGCTTTCACCTTCAGGATGGTGTCGCCGGCCTTCATCACCGCTGCATCCTCGTCACAGGCGATTTGCATAGCATCGCGCCCCTTCGGTGATAGGCCAGTGATAGCGATGGCGTTGCTCAGGTCAAAACTCAGGGCGGTGTCTGTCTCCTTGCCGTACATCCAGAAATCCAGGGCAGACTCGCAGAAGACGATGAGGCATCCATCCCCAGGCTTGATAGGCCATGCGATAGACACGTTGGCGCTCTGGGGGAACACCACGGGGACCCCGGTGATGACCGGGAAATCCAGCGTCTCCCCGTTCGGCTTCTTGAACTTGGCTTTCGGCTGGACCGAGGCCAGACCTTTGGCTGCGTCAAATTTCACGATCTCCCCAGGCAGGGCGGTGTGCATATTCTCCGTGGCCTTCCGCGCCGTCTTTGCCACCTGGTCCACTAATTCTTGCTTCATGCTCAGCTCACCTCCAGCAGACGGGCGGTGCAGGTCCAGGAGCCCTCCATGTTGTCTCCCTCGATAGTGACGGAGTAGACCCGCAGGTAGCCCTTTACAAATTTACTGTTCAGGTACACATAGTCGTCGATGTTGATTGCCGCGTTCATCAGGTACTCCACGTCCCACCCATACCGGCAGCCGTCCGCCTCGTCGGAAATCTGGACCCGCTCAGGGATTCCGATGAGCCCTGTCTCCGCAGACAACTCATAGACCTCCCTGCTCATGGTGTCCTCCGGCTTCTTGATTTGCAGGACGCCGTTGTTGATGCTCCAGACCAGGCCGCTCGTCTCACAAGCCTTGGTCAGCACGTTCCGGGCGGGGCCGACGTAGCTATACCCATTCGGGATGTCCTTAAACTCGGCATTGTACGAGAATGACGCCGTTATGCCCATCTGGTCCGCAGTATCCTGGATGAGCGTCTTGCAGTTGACGGAGCCGTCGTAGCTGACGGAGACATAGGTATCGCGGACCTCCACCCGGTTGTCTACCAGTTCCACCTCCGTCATCACATCGCTGCCGTCTGGCCGGGTGCGGGCGAACGTGACCACGCCGGCGAAGATGAGGGGCATGGTCGAGCCGTACCCGGCCCGCAGCGATACCACGCAGTCTTTCTTGTTCAGCTCAGCCAGGTGCTGCGGGCTCAGGTTCCAGATCGAGACCTTCGCCGTGTTCTGGCTGTCCGTGTCTGCCTTCTCTACGGAGAAAGAGATATGGAGCGGGCGGCTCCCTCCTCCGATCTCAAACCCAGCCGCCCCCGCCTGACCAGCAGACAGGCGGTACTGTCTGTCAAAATTCTTCATCGTGCTCCCCTTTCCAGACGGCACAAAAAGAGGGCCGCATTTCTGCGACCCTCCCCAGGCTGTTATTTCGTTTGGCACAGCTCCCGCTTCAGCAGCGCACACTCCAGGATGATGGCGTCCAGCCGCTCCAGGATGGAGCCCACGGCCACCGGGAGCTGAGCGGGTTTCTCCTCTGGGGCATGGACTTCCTGCATAAGTTCCAGTTCTCTCTGGACATCCTTGGCCCGCTTCGCGGCCATCTCCAAGCTGATTTGCCGGACCTTCGGAACGACCTCATTGGTAAACCAGCTCACCACTTCCGGCGGGGCCGGTCTGCGGTCCAGGAAAATCAGCGCGTTCTCTTCATCGAAGCACCGGAACCGGCGGACGCCCCGCTTGTTCTTGTCGATGCAGTCGATTTTGCGATATACAGCTTTTGCCGGACGGCTACCAGTCTCCGAAGTCTGGACCACCTTTGCCGGTGCCGAATAGCCCGACATGGCTGCCAGGTCCACCCCGCAGTAGTAAGCGGTCCCGTCCCGGTCAAAAGTCACTCGGACCTCCCGCTTTCTCTTGTCGGCGAACGTCTTGAAGGACTCAGCCACTCAGACCACCTCCCCGTGGAGGCGACGCCGAAGGGCTCCGTACCGCGCCGTGAAAATCTCTTTCAGGATGATGACGGCCCGCTCTGCTTGTTCCGTCTGGCCTTCCGCAAGGTTGGCGTCCACCGTGTCGATGATGACGCCCACATCCCCCATGCGGATCACTTCAGTCTCGATTGTTGCCACACTGTTCATCTGTCGTTCCTGCCTTTCGTAAAATCGCACTTGAAAGAAGCAGTCGGCCATGATACAATGAGAGCAACCGAAGGCTTCTTTCGGTTTAGGACACAGGAACGGTGCGGCTTTGTGAGGGCTCGGCACCGTTCCTTTTTTGTCCGTCCTGGTTACATTCTCATTCTAACTTACCGTCTCGGTAACGTCAAGTCAGGTTACCAATGATATAACGCGAAACCGGAATATTACCATGGCGGTCAGTTCTTTGAGCGAAGCGAAAAGAACGGTTCTATAAGATACGGTTAGGTACGGTAAGGTAAGGTACGGTTACCGCGGATTCTCCGTGGAGATTTCCAGTACCTTCTCCTCATTTTTCTCCAGTCTTTTCTCCAGTGGAATTACCGCAGGATACTCCTTACTCACGCCGGGATGTAGACGAACTGAGCCTTTCCGCTCACGAAATCCTGGCGTCCCACATGGTCCTGCTCCGTCAGGGCGGCGAAGATACCCAGGGGTAGCTCCTCGCTGCCAGAAAACAGGTTCAGAGGGAATTGGGGCACCACCTTCACTCCAATGAGTAACGGCGCTCCCAGGCTGTCCAGGAGGCCGAAGGTCCAGTAGCCGCCGGTGTCGTTCCATGTGAAGCGGAGCTGATACTGTTTCCCGCTCAGGACGATACGGGAGATGCTGTCGTTCATATCCGGTACGTCGATGATGGTGTAGTTCACCTCAGCACCTCCTTACAGCAGGCCGAAGCCGCTGGCGGCATTATAGAGGATAGACCCGCCGCCCTGCTTATTGGAGCCCTTGGAGTTTCCTCCACTGGAACCTCCTGCGGAACCTCCTCCGCTACCGGAGCCCTTACTGGCCGCCGTGGTGTTGGCGGTCCCGGCAGAGGCTCCCGTCGCCCCGGACTTTCCGTAACTGTCCGGGATGGTAACGGTGGCGCTCTCTGTGACGATTATCTTCTTCAGGACTATGGGTATCTCGCGAGCGTAACCGACCTCCGTGCTCTTCTTGATGTTAAGGTTGGTGATAGCCATATCCTCATACACCGTTTCAGAGGTCGTGACCGTCACCGGCTGCTTGGCGAAGTAGAGGGCTTTCACTTGGGCCACGATGCCCTCGGTGTAGCCGGGGCCGCCGCCGTGCCGGTTCTTCCACGTCACCGGCGTATCGGTGACAAACAGGGTCATATTAAGGGTTTCGGGCTTCAGCGTGATATTATCGCTCACGCTGAAGCCCTTTTCCGTCGGGTACTCAGGGACCTGGGCCTCATAGCCCTCGTCGGAATCAATCAGGGCGTCGAACTCGACGCCGTTGATGCTGACAGGCTGCTTTGCTTTACCCATAATGTCACCTACCTTGTGAACGCGAGGGCCCGCGCCAGCTCGCTGGTGGAATCCTCGGTCGCCTTGTCCATGGCCTCAGAGCTCTTCTTCTGGCCCGCCCGGTCCCCGTTGAACTGGTTCTGGATGTTGACGTTCTGGACCACGCTCTTGCTGATACGGTCGCCGCCGCCGACGGATGCTGCCGTGCTGGGGCTGACCACTTTGGCCTTGGCGATGGTGTTCATATCGCCCATGGCGGAATCCAAGAACACCTTCGCTTTGCCGATGCCGGAAGCGAGCCCCTTCACCGCCACATCGAGCACGTCGCTCACGCGGACCGCGCCGCCCCCCTGCGGAGACTTTGGCGGCTCAGGCGGGGCCGGCTTAGGATACTTGGGCGGTGCCGGGGGGCTGGGCTGCTTATTCGGTTCCGGCTCCGGCTCACCCTTGGGCTGCTCCTCATTGTTTGCGGGGGCCTCGGCCTTTATGGGGATAGACAGGCCATCCGCCAGGGGCTTCAGGAACTCGGTCAGCTTGGCCTTCCCCGCTGCGATGCCATTCATCAGGAGGCCGCCGATGTCCGGCACATCCGGGGAAACCTCAGCGTTCACACCCACAGACATTCCCTGGGCCAGTTTCCCGACGGCGCCCTTCACCTTCTCCTCGCCAGCCCGGATGCCCTGGGTCATCAGGTCGATCATATCCGGCATGTAGGTATGGAAGTTGCTCAGAGGACCGTCTTCCGGCTCAGAGAAGCCCAGGAAGGACTTGATTTTGTCGGCCACGCCCTTCACGGCCTCGCCGACCTTGCCCACCGCCCCAGTGATGCCGCTGACGATAGCGTCGATGATGTCAGCTCCCCACTGAAGAGCTTCCCCAGGCAGGCCCTTTATCCAGTCAATAGCTGTGGTGAATCCGTTCACGATGGCATCCTTGATGCCGGACACCTTCTCGGTGATGATGTCCCACGCCGCCTGAAAGATGCCGCCGAATATCTCAGCCAGCTTGCTCCAGATAGCGCAAATGACATCCCAGGCGCCGCTGACTATGGTAGTAATCATCTGCCATATCGCAGCGGCGATGTCTTTGATGGCGTTCCACGCCCCCTCCCAGTCGCCGGTGAAGACACTGGAAAGGAAATTGATGATGCCTGCGATGTAGTCCAAAAACGGCTGAATGAGCGAAATCAGCGTGTTCCAGATGATACCGAATACTGAGATAATGGTGGAACCCCAGGTATCCCAAAACGCTTTCAGCGCCTTGAATATGGACTTAGCTGCGGTGGACAGAGCGTTCCAGAGGGCAACGCACAGGGCCTTGATTGCCTCCCAGATTTTCAGGAAGGATTCTTTGACCGCCTCCCCGTTCTCGGCCCACCACTCGGACAGGGCCCCGAATATGGTCATCGCGGCGTTCCGTATGAGCTCCCAGGCTTTCAGCAGGAAGTCTTTGATGGCCCCCCACGCATTGAGGATTGCCTGCCTAGCGTTGTCGGCTCCGATACCAGCCTTATCGAACAGGGACCCGATGAGACTACTGTCTCCGCGCATAAAGGCGAAGAAGTCTTCCACCAGGAGCGCCAGAACCACGATGACGGCCACGATTGCCAGAATCTTCAGCTTCATCCCGGCCATGGCCCGGTCCATTTTCCTGAGCCCGTCGAGGAAGGCCAGCAGCCTGGGCAGGGCCATGACGCCAAAAGCGGCACTGGCTATCAGGCCGATGAGCTTGAACAGCTTCTCGGTCCCGCCCAGCTTCTCGGCCAGCCACTCTATCCGGGTTTGCAACTTCCGCAGGACATCCATGCCCATGCTGAACGCCTTGACCATCGTGGTGCCGAGAGCCTGAGAGACGCCCAGGCTCTCATCCATATCTGCGACCCACAGGCCCCACTGATTCCTGATATTGGTGAGGGCATCGGTCACGTTGTACCGCACATCGCCGAAGCTCTGCGCGATGGCATCAGCGTTGTCCACGAAGACACCCTTCAGGTCTGCCAGGGTGATTTTGCCGTCGGTCGCCAGTTGTTCGAGCTGGTCCGTGGTGGACCCCAGCCGCTTATTCAGCAAGACTACAGCCTCCGGGGACTGCTCTAGGAGCTGGCTGATCGTCTCGCTGTCCACGCGGCCCTTGGCGAACGATTTGTTGATGGCCTCCATCAGGCCGGCTATCTGGTCATTGGTCTTGCCAGCGGTCTTGAAGAGCATCGTGGCTGCGTCATTGAATTTCACGGCCTCATCCACGCTGCCGAACAGCTCCGTGTTCTCACTCATCAGCTTGGAAATGACGTTGGCCGCGTCTGAGTAGGAGGTCCGCGTGGCGTTGGCGGAATCCAGGATTTTCTGCTGGACCTCGGACTGCTCCTCCAGGCCGGCGGTGGCGGTTCGTATCTGGGTATTGACCCGGCCAAACTCTTCAGACAGGGAATTGAGCTGGGCCAGGGAGAAGCCGATGCCGATGGCTCCCAGCATCTTCGTCGCCATGGACTTCAGCGACTTGATGCTATTCTCGGCCGCCTGCTCAGAATTTTCGTCGATGTCGTACCCCAGCAGGATGCCGATGTCTCTTATCGTCAATCAGCTCACCCCCTTCGCCAGTTCTTCGGCCCGCCCCGCCTCCACGTCCTGATCCATGCGGTAAAGCGCGTAGAGCTTCAGGGCTTCGTCCAGGGTGTAACAGGTCTTCAGCTCCCACATGGAGGCGAGGCCAGCCTTGATGAGTACATACATCCGCAGCTCCAGCTCTGTGAAGCCACTCAGGTCAAGGGTGCCGTATCTTCCTGCCTCGGAGTTACCTTCTTCATCAATTCCTCGATTGCTTGACCAAATCGGCCTCCGAGCTT
The DNA here is from genome assembly GCA_910585165.1 of uncultured Oscillibacter sp. Classification (GTDB taxonomy): domain Bacteria; phylum Bacillota; class Clostridia; order Oscillospirales; family Oscillospiraceae; genus Oscillibacter. Next base: position 81,624 of record CAJUBX010000001.1, read on the forward strand.
CGAGAAAAAACCGCTGTAATTGGTGCGAATTACCTCGAACGCCAGGATGAACATATCCTGGACATCCGTGCAGAACACCTCGTTCAGCAGGTCTTCGCTGAGGGTCTCGACCTTCGCCCCCGGCTCTTCGATGGCGATGTTGCCGCCGGTGATGAGCAGGTGACGCAGGACGGCCTCCAGCTTATCGCCGGACAACGTGGAAAAGGCCCCCGCGATAGCGGGGACCGCACCGGTGATGTCCACGTCAAGCACTCCCTTCCCCTTCTCTTTGCCGTCTGCGGCCGCCAGAATGGGCGCGAGGCCAGACAGCAGAGGAAGTACCAGGGCAGAGAGCTCACCGGTCAAATTGGCCGCTCTCATGGCCGGGAGAGGCCGGATGTAAAAGGTGTTATCGCCAATGGGGACTACTCTTGGTTCTTGCAGTTTCATACACTACCTCCGTCATTCATCCAGGGTGGCGCTGCCGGTGTCGATTTCCCACTCCCTGTTGTTGGTATCCTTGCCGCGGTTCCACGGGCTCTTCTTCACGACCCAGGCCGCCTCGGTGCTGAACACCTGGCCGCCCTTCAGGTCTTTGATGAGGATGGGGAACATCCCTTCGCCGGTGTCACGGTCCATATCCAGCATCTTGCTGAAGAAGGAGCTGCTGTCGCTGGTCTGAAGCAGAACGATCTTCACCTTGTAGGTGTCGTCCGGGGAGACCGCACGGGCAATCTCACCATCGCAGCCGACCTTCTTGGTGATGCCGTCGCCGTTCGGCTCAATGGAGATGAAGCTGTCGTCGGCGAAGCCCTCAACAATGTGAGAGCCGCAGGAGACCGTGACCTCCTTCGGGTTGTAGGTCTTGATTTTCTTGGACACTTACATTCCCTCCCTTACATGAGATTCTCATAGGTCAGGCAGCCCTTGATGTTGACCACATGGATGGCGCCGGCGATTCGGGCGGTGAACCGGCAGTTCTCCAGGGTGCGGGACGCCTTCTGGGTGCTGGTCAGGCCGGAGGCCAGGGGGACGGAGGTGGTGTAGCCGGGGTTCGCGTTGCCGTCCTCGTCGTACTCCGTCGGAGCGATGCCGCCCCACTTCTGCCCTTCCTTCAGGGACGCCAACATCTGATTCTCCACCAGGGAGATGCCAGGGTCAGTGTACGGGACCTTCGGATTCACGACCAGCAGGTTCACCACCCGGACCTGCATATCGTTCTGGAGCCAGTCGCGGAAACGGATCACGTCAATCCACTCGCCTCCGCCGGTCTTGCCGCCCTGGGTGATATTCTTGGAGGCCACGGTGATGACGTAGCTGAAGTTGGCCTTCTCCATCTTCTTGATGGCGGTGGTGTTCAGCTTGGACGGGGTAACAGCGTTGAGCTGCTTCAGGGCCCAGGTCTCCTCGCCGGCGTGGAAGTTCATGGCTTTGGCGGCCATGGCGATGGACATACCGTACTTGTTCTCCAAGGGCACTTCCTCATCTGGCTGGGCCTCAGTTACCTTCGGGTAGACGGGGAAGCTGCGAAGGTAGATGCCGGCCTCCACGATGGGGTTCTCCGGGTCATCATCCATATAGCCGTGCAGCTTGTTCTGGGTTTCGGTCCACTGGATGACCTCCCGAATCTGGTCCTTTGTCAGTCCGACGGAATGGATGCAGTACCATCCGTTAGTGCCGAGGGCTGCGGTAAGGGTGTCGGCCACAACACTTCCGCCGGCCTCATCCTCTTCTCCGCTCTCTTCCGGCAGGCAAGTCACATAGACCTCATGCGGCCTGGGGGACTGAGAGAAGGCCACGCGAGCGGCCACGCCGATGGGGTCCGCGTTGTCGCCGACGGCGACGAAGCCCATTTCCGTTAGCTCATCCAGACCATTCACGACGAAGATGCCGGGGATAGTGGCTTTCGGTGCTTTCGGCAGCGGGCCAATAATAAGGGAATTGTCAAAGTTGGCATTGTTGGAGATGGGCGTCGCCAGCGAGATGTCAACCGTACAAATCCTTTCGAGATTATCGCTCATGGGGTTGTTCCTCCTTCTTCACGGGTGAATTGTTGATTTCAACATTGGTGAAGTAGCCGCCCTCCTGCTCAGCCAGCTCTGCGTTGCCGCCGCCGCTGGGCGTCTGGGCAGCCACGGGCTCCATGGCCGTGACATCCTCACCCTGGATGTCTCCACCGGTGTACTCATAGGGCGTCTGCTCCCCGGTCTCCGGGTCAACCGTGACGCCGCTATGCTTGATGCTCTCCGGGGACATGACGCCGGTATAGCCGATGGCGGTCATGGTGAAGCCGATCTGGACCTCCATCATCGCCCGGTACTCATAATTCGTGTCGTTGATGAGGCCCGTCAGGTCCTCCACCGTGTTCGGGACAATGATGGATAGGTCCCTTTCATGGCACCACTGAATCACAAAATCGGAATTAAGGAAGTCAGCGAAGGACAGCATGTCGTCCTCGGCCGTGTTCTCCATGATGGGGGTCTGCCCCCGCTTCAGGACCTTCTTGCGGCCATGCGTGAACAGGTCTATCTGGATAGGCATTGTGGCTGGGTAGAAACTGACCGGCCGGCCGTCGATAATCTTGACCGGTGGATTTCTGGGCCTGCTGACCGTACCAGATGTGAGCGTCACCAGGGGCTTCGTCGGCTTCGCGGTGAAGCTCTGCTTCGTGTAGGTCACATTCGCTACGCTGAAGTACAACGCAGTCAGTTGGCGGATCGCCTCTTTCACCTCAGCGACGTTCATTCTTCTTGCTCACTCCCCTCCGCTTCCGCTTCTGCTTGGGCGGCTCCAGGCCATAGCTCTCGGAATCAGCGACCTGGACAAACTCGCTCCTACAGTGGGCCAGCATCGTGTGGTCCCAGCCCAGGGAGCTGACACACTCGTACCAATGGCCCACTGGGTCCATGTTGCCGCGATAAAAAAGCCAGTCCCCCCGGCAACCGGTGGACTGGTCTGCGGTGTTGAACAGAAAATCACTGAACGCTTTCATGCGCTTGGTCTTGCGCTCACCTTCCGGGAGGGCCTGGAGCTCATCCGCAGAGAGCGGCTGCACATTCAGCACCTCCACGGTATCCTTGTAGGGGGCGGTCCCGTAGCCATCGACAATTTCTTCCTTGCCAAAGCGACGGACCACGAACTCCCGTCTGAAAATCGTGAGACCCAAATCAGCTCTCCCCCTTCTGCTTGATGACATAGTTGACGGACTGCCGCATTTTGCCGGTATCTATCAGCGGCTTATCCGATTTCTTCTTCCTGATGGTGGAGGGCGCGTTCGGCTTGAAAGTTCCCTCCCTGATTTGCGCCTGCACCAGACCCTTGCCATAGACGCCGAGCTGCTTCAGTGCGTCCTCGGCCGTCCCGCCCTCTGCGATACCCTGGACCTTCTCTCCGCAAAAGGCTTTGATGTCGTCCTGGTTTTTCTCCATAGTCTGCCGGAGGAACGGTCGGGACGGAATCTCCGACGTGCCGAGCTCATTGAACATGGCAATCTGGGCCATGTCCACGCCCCGGTCATCCGTGACCTTGCCGGCCTGGAAGCCGACGAACACCCGCTTGCTCCGCAGCTTCTCCAGCTCCGCGTAGAACCGGCGGCCCTCCGGGGTCAGCCGGTCATGTCCGCCCGCCATCAGTGTTCACCTGCCGACCGGATAGGGATGACCACCAGCCGGCGCAGAGACAGGTACTCCAGGCCATAGGGCGTCAGGGTCAGCTCTGCGTCCACCAGCAGGTTCGTTGCCTGGTTCACGGTGAAGCCAATAGAGGTCTCGCCTTCGGAGTAGCTACCGATTCTCAGCGTGTCCCCCACGGTCCCGTATGAGCTGTCGCCATACCCGGCCATCTTCAGGCGGTGAGCGGTCAGCAGGGCTAGGGCCTGGTCATACAGCTTACCAAACACCCTCTTGCTGATAAGCGGAGACGTGAGCTCCAGCCACTGAGACACCGTGGTGTCCTCCATGCTGGAGAACTCAGTCGCCACCAACCGGAAAATCTCAATGGGGGTCATGAGCGTCCTCCTTACTCAGCGGTGGCGGCTCTGATCTTCTCGGCCAGCATATCCTTGGTGTCCTCCTCGCTGACCTCGATGTTCAGCTTCCGGCACTCCTCCACCAGCTCGGCCTTGTTCATGCGGGACAGGGGCTTCTTGCCGCCGCCATCTTCCTCCTCACCCGACTTATCCTCACCGGTCTGCCCCTGGGAGGCGGGGGGCTCCTTCTCCTCATCCTGGATGAGCCGGATGTTCTTGTGCTCCACCAGACAGTCCACCGCAGCGTTGCCTGCATAGCTGTCCGGCACAGGCTTGGTCTCGCCGGGGAGAATGATGACGTTACCGATGCTGACGACTTTGCCTCCGATGTTCATTACCTTCATGGTCATGCTCCTTTCAAGCAAAAGTATCGGGGGCCCCTTCGCGGGGCCCCCGGAGGTGCAGGTATCAGCAGACGCCGACACCAATCAGCAGGGACATGGGGTAGTAGATGAGGACGCCGGCGGTCCGGGCCTCGCAGGGGACCACCATCTCCAGGCCCTCGGTCTGGACGGGGTACTGCATGAAGGGCAGCGGGTTCTCCACGGTCAGCTTCCGGGCGTCGTTCTTGAACAGGAGCATGACGCCCTGGCCGTCGGTCTCCTTGGCGTAGGGGTTGGTGTCCACGCTGTCGGGGTCCAGCTCCGGGCAGGAGACGATTTCCTTGATGTCCTTCAGGTTCTTCTGGATATAGCTCAGGACGGTGGTGTCCGTGCCCTCGATACGGCGGCCCTGGAGCTCCAGATAGGCTTCAGAGGGCAGCGCCAGCGTGTCAGCCTTCTCCACCTTCTTGGTGGTACGGGCCATCTGCTTCAGCATACCGTTGATGTCGGCCAGGATTTCATCCTCATCCTTCTGGTCCCACTTGGTAGAACCCTTGGCACCGTTCGCCAGGATGTACAGGGGGACATCGGTGTCCTTGGACAGCACACCGCGCAGGCCGGTCTCCTCATCGCCGTTCCATGCGATTTTGTTGTTCAGGTAGTCGATCTGATACCGGGCAGACTCCGCCTTCCGGGTATCCAGGGACTTCCCGGCCATGGCGGAGGCCCGCATCTCCTGGATGGAATAACCATAGCTGGCACCCAGGGACTTGATGATAGCCGTGGTGGGCTTGCCCTTCACGTCGGCGCGGGGCAGGTCGGTGGCGTAGTTGCTGATAATCTTCGCCAGACCTACCTTGTCGTAGGAGTAGTAGGTGACGGTCTCAGCGCCGGGGTCCACCTCGCTGGACATGGGGAACAGAGACAGCGCCGTGAGTTCAGGGTACTCAACGTCGTAAGACTGGGACTTCACATAGTCCAGCTCGCGGGCGAAGAAGACCGAAGCGTCCTCCGCGCTGTCAAAATGGTGCGTCTCGACCAGGGACGCAGGGATGTTGGACTCCATGAGCTTCATGTAGTCGTACTGGTCATACCGCATGGACTTCTGCTTGATGTTCTTAGCCATTGTTCGTTTCCTCCTCTCAAATTACTCGCCGGTGGCGGCCGCAGCAGCGCCGGTGCCGTACAGCTCCACGGGGGCCACGCCATCCTGAGCGGGCCCCAGGAAGCGACCGGGAATCTCCAGGCCGCCGGTGGTAGCGAAGCAGCCAACATCTGCGCCGGAAGTGACCATGTGCAGGGCGCCGCCGTAGGCGGGCTTGGCATCGGCTGTCACACGGACCCAGATACGGCCCCGGCGCATGACGCCGATGTTCTGGTTGTTCAGGATGAACACCTTGCCCTCCAGGTCCTGCTGGCGGTCGAAGCCGTTCACCACCACGCCCTCGAAGTCGGCTGCGGTGCTGTCGGCGGTAGGCAGCTTGATATTGCTCCCCGGCAGGGTGCCAGGGACCACGCCGACGCCGAAGCGCAGCACCCCGTTCTTCTCCTCGTTGAAACGGGAATCCACGGGGTAGTGGTGCATATCATAGATGCCGCCGGGGAGCCCTCTCCCCGTCTTGTAGGTGTACTTGGTCTGGACGCTCATCTTACTTCTCCTCCTTCTTCATACGCCGCTCGATCATCTTCTGGCGGGCGTCCGCAGCGGAGCCGATGGACTTCTTGGGCTGAGCCGCAGAGTCCTGGCGCGTCATCTGCTGGCGCTGGTAGTTGGTTCCCTTACGGGCGTTCAGCTCACCGACGGCCATGTCAAAAGCCGCGTTGACATAGGCGGCGCTCTTGCCGTCCAGCCGGAGGGCGGGCTTCAGCTTCTTCAGGATAGCCTTCTTCGCGCCCTTCACGCTCATGGTCTCCAGGCCGTCCATGTTCAGGCGATCACCCACGCGGACCACCCGCAGCATCTCCCGGAACTCCGTGGCGGCATCGGCGCGGCGGTCTTTGCGGTCGGTCTTGGGCTCCTCGCCCTCCCCGTCCTTCTGGCAGCCGTCGCCGTCGGTATTCTCATCCTCGCCGTCGGCGTTCTCATCCTCATCCTCGTTCTCCGCGCTGTCGGCGGCGGTCCCGGCAGCCTTCAGAACGTCGATGACGCCCAGCAGCGTGTCGATGTCCTCATCCTGCTGAGCGATGACGCCCATGGCGCCGTTCAGGTCCTGCGGATCGCCCTCAGAGTCGCGGCGGTCACGGCGGTCCTTTACGGACTGCACCATGTCCTGCTCCCCCTCATCCTGGGCGGCGGGCTCCGCCGCGGGGTCCTCATCGGCAACAGCAGCAGGCGTGGGCTCTTCCCCGGTGCCAGAGTCGCCCACGCCCATACGCTCAGCGCGGCGCTGCTTGTACGCCTCGACAGCGGCAGCCAGTTCCTCCGGGGTGGGGGCCTCGCCGTCCTGTCTCTTGGTCTTCTTGTTCTTCACCATGTTCAGTCGTTCTCCTTTCAGACAATTCTGGCTCTGGCTGTCAACATTCAGCCGAGCCTGTTCACCAGCCCGCGCCTTATCGACCAGGGCAAGATGATTGATTTCGATGTCCCGCTGGATAGCGTCATAGGGCTGACCCTCCCATACGCCAGGGGTCTCCTCCAGGCGCAGGTTGTACCCGCAGGACAATTCACGCAGGCCGGTGTCCTTCACGGCATCGGTGTCGTGGATGATGACCTCACAACGGACATCTTCGCCGTCCTGGTAGCCTTCCGACAGGATGGTCCCGATGTGCTCCTCCTGCACGTTGTCTTTATCCACATAGCCAGCTTCATGCGTGACGATGATGGGCTTCCCCTTGTAGGACGCGAGGCTCTTCGGGGAAAAGACTTCCTCCGGCAGTCGGAGCTCCCGGCGTTCTGAACCGTCCGGGTTGTGGTAAACGAAGATACCCACCGATGTCACGATGGGGTGGTCCACCAGGTAGCCCTCTTCTGTGAAGTAGGTCTGGTCCAGCGGGATGCTGTCAAGCCGCTGGACTTGCTTGGTCTTGGGATTGCTCATGTTCTGCTCACTTCCTTTCTGCCGGTCCCGGCCGGCGCTAAGTCATCAGCTTCATATCCACCACCACCTTCCCGGCCATTGGCAGGTCCACGGTATGCCGGTTGAAGACCGGGAGGGCCACGCAGCGGCACTCATAGTCCTCTCCGGGGTGACACCGCCGCCCGGTTTTCTCATCTACCACGGGCGGGTCATTCCACCGGAACCGTTTCCCGTTCAGCCGCTTGTGGCCGGGGCGTACCCGGCCGTCTCCAGAATCGGACCAGATGTACTCGTCCACTCCGGCATCCTCCTGCTGCTTCTGCGTGATTTGGCCGTTCAGCTTGGCTATCTGGTCCCGTGCCAGGAGCTGAGCGTGGCGCCGGTCCGTGCTGTACGCCTTCTGGATTTTCTTCACGATGGAGGTCGTGGTCTCGCCGTTCATGTAGCCTTCCAGCACGATCTCCCGCATCCTGCCCAGGCTCTCCTGCGGGATAGTCTTGATGAGGCCGACGTTATCCTCCACCCACTTCCTCATCAGCTCCCGGTACAGCTCGCCGGTGTAGTAGTCATCCAGCAGGTCAATCCCCAGCGTGGCCTTCACCGCCCGCTTCCACTCTTTGATGCTGAGCTTCCGCGTCAGCTTTGCCATGGCCGTGATTTTGTCATAGAGACCGAAGCCGGAGGTGGAACGCTCCAGCTCCCCGGCCATCTGGTCGAAGACGGCCTTGACCTTGACCACCAAGTCCGAGGTGTCGTCGTGCCGGGTCCCCTCCCGCTCCAGGCGGGCAGCATCGCGGATTTCCGACAGGTACTTCTTCAGCAGCTCATTCAGCAGCCGGATGTAGGCGTTGGTCACGCGCTGAAACTCCCGCTCGGCCTGTTGGGGGTACTGGGCCTCATACTTGCACAGCAGGCACTCATGGCTTCCGAACTTCTTCGCCAGGGCGTCCTGGACCATCTGCTTATGGACCACATCATTCACATCCGCCACCTCCCTTCGGTCTGGATGCAGAAAAAGGCGGCGGTTTTCACCGTCGCCTTTTAGATTGAGCTGTATTCGGTTCTGTTAGGGGCTGGAGAGTGTCTGGACGGTTCCTTGCATCGCAAGGTGGGTAAAGTGTTGTCACCGTACAGACAGGGCTTGTAGGGGCTTAGACGGGCTTGGAGGAAGGCATAGAAAAAGGGCGGCGGTTTCCCGTCGCCCTGCCCTGTTGCTCTTTCGTCTGCCATGTGGTAAGATTATGGCGGAGAAAGGGGGTGAAGGCATGGAGACCAACAAAGACCTCACTATCAAACTGCTTGCCATACAGTACATCAAGGACCAGCATTACGACTCTGCCGCCGAATATGTGAGACTGTTTCGGACAGCAGAGCAAGAAATCAGGGCCGCCTACGAAGCGACTGAGGAAAAGTTCAATCCTGACCCTCTGATTTCTTGAAGCTGACCGTCTGCTCCAACAGGTACTCCCCGCACCAACTCAGCAGCCATTGAGCCTCGGCTATGCTCAGCCCTTCCACGGATTTGAGTATAGCCTCGGCTCTTTTTTGGTGGACCTCTTTGAACTCACGCATTTTCTTTTCCTCCTAACATTTCCAGATATTCCAGTCCCCGAAGGGTAATCCTTGGGGCCTGGCCGAAAACAGCGACGGCCCCACCCGTGGAATACTTCACGGTGAGGCCGTCTACAAATTGCTTATGGTCCAGCATCGCCATGATAGCTGACCATCTTTGCCGGGTGATTCTGAGCGTCTCCGGTGCGATGAACTTCATGTCCGGGTACTCATAGTCCATCGCCTCTTCCAGATAGCGGAGGATACGGTAGATGACTTTGAAGTTATCCATCTGCTACTCCTCCGGCTCATCTTCCGAACCGTAAAGCTCGTTACCGATGACGGTAACGATGCTTTCAGCCATCTTGCCCCGGTCAGACAGCTCACCGTCACCGGCAGCCATCGTCTCCTCCACTTCGATGTCACACAGCTTATCATAGAGACTGTCGATGTCATCGTCCTCCAGGACGCCCAGTGCATCAGGGTCATGGCCGAACTCAGACTGGATGAAGTCAAGCTGCTCTTTGCTCAGGGAGGCTTCAACTGTCTTTCCTGCAATCACTTTGTTCCTCCTCTCCGCCACATGACGGTCACTACATTACCGGTCTTCACATCCACCACCATACGGCTGCCTGGTATATCATAGCAGCGCGTGGTGGGAGTATGCCCAGGCTTCACATCCTTGGACTGAAGCATCTTCTCGACTCTGCCAGTAGAAATTTTGCGACCTCCCAGGCGGTCAAACGCATGGCCGCTGACACCAGTAATCTTCACACCGTCCGAGGTAGTCTGCCCTACAAGACGCTTAGTGATTTTCGACCGAACATCTGAGCCGCTGCTGGATGAGCTGGAAGAAGAGCTACCAGAGCCACCGGACGAAAACTGGCCGCTCTCATCCCGCGGATGGTCGGACTCCTTGAAATCCCCATCATTCACTCTACCCTGTTTATCTTTTGCTGTCAAGGGGGAATTTTCAGCAGGAAACAGCTCCTCAACCATGCGGAAAATGGACAGCGCGAAGGGATAGAACAGGCGGCCCGGTTTGTTCTGCATCAGGTCCAGGGCCTTCTCTATGGTCAGGAAACCGGGCTTTGTCATCTCCACGATGTTGCAGAGGATTTGACCATCATAGGAGGTGCAGAGGAAGACCTGGGAATCACAATACTGCGCGGGCATCCCGGTAATGGAGGTGAGCGGTATCAGGTCCTTCGGTGTGATGCCGAACTCCTCCTGCGTCTCGCGGATTGCCGCTTCCTCTGGGGTCTCCCCCGCCTCGATGTGACCACCAGGCCCGCCGATAGTCCCGTCGTCCACCCTTGTCCCGCACAGAATCTTGCCGTTCTGGATGACCAGAACGCCGACGCCCTGGGCGGTATCTTCGTCCTGGCGATCTACCTTGGCCGGGGCGGGCTGAGGCGGGAGCTGGCTGGCTCCACTCTGCTCTCCCCCGCCGGGGGTCTGCTCCTGCTCCTCGTTCTTCTGGGCGGCCTCGATGTCCTCCATGACCAGCGGGTCGTCACCGTACAGGGCCCGCAGCAGGTCTTCACCCTCATCCTCAGATACGACGTCCTCCACATTGAAGTCCTCATCAGAGGCCAGGCTATGCCGGACTTCCTGCGGGTCAATGGCCTGCATATCCACATAAATCTGAGCGGTCTGGGCCTTGACCTGGGCGGTCTGAGCTTTTGTCTGGTCCACGGCAGCCTGCTCAGTCTCGCTCAGGCTCCACAGCGGGTTGAACTTCAGCTTGTAGGTCGGCTCCTCAGCGATGTCGCCAGAGGCAACGCCAGCGCGGAAGGTCACATCCAGCAGGTTCCGCAGGTTCGGCTTCAGCATCAGCTTCTGGATGCGCTCCACGAAGTTGTACCAGTTTTCCAGGTCACTCTCGCCGGTAGCGTTCATCCCAGCCGGGGACCGGCCAAACAGCAGGGTTTGCGGGATGTTCGTCAGCGAAGACAGCATATTGCAGGATGCGTCGATTACGTCCCGCACCCCGCTGAACTGAGCCACCTTGAAGTCATAGCTCTCACCCTCTGAATCAATGGCGATGCTGTTCAGCAGCCCGCGGGCCATGTCAATGACCTGCAACCGCTTCAGGACTTGGTTCTCGCCGTCGTCGGTCGCTAGGAGCTGGGCCAGGTTCTTCATTGAGTAAATGGCTTGGACGCTGCGCTCCAGCAGCTTCACGCTGTCTCCATGGGCTGTCAGCGTTTCTCGCAGGGCCCGCTGGATTCGGATGTACTCAGGCATCCCCCATAGCTGATAGGTCGTGTTTGTGGTCAGCTCAGGCAGGACGCCGTTGCGGAACAGCAGGCACCGGCTCTCATGCACCGTGAATGAGCCGTAGATACTGGACACATAGTAGAACTCAGGGCGTCCGAACTTGGACACCCTGTTTCCCACTCCTCTGCCGCCGTAGTCCTGCATATACAGGCTGGTATAGTCAGGCTGGACCACCGCCCGCTCATAGACCCTCAGCTCATCAATGCTGCGGATATGCTTCCAGTCCACCGGCTCCTCCAGGCCCCGCCCGTCGTCGATCAGCATGACGATGATGGAGCCGCCGTAGAGCCGCGCCCACTTGATAGCGGTGGCGGCCTTCTCCTCCCACTCCAAGGCATCCAGGGCGTCCTCCACGAAGGCGTCCAGCTCATCGTTCTTCAGCCCCAGGTCGAAGCCGTGCTTCAGGGCCTCTTCCGCCGGGGTGTCGATGATTTTTGCAAACAGGCCGTTTCCCTCATAGAGACCGGTGAGCTGCATATCCGGGATGATGGGCTCCCGCTCATAGCGGTACGCCTCCGAGCTGTCCTGCTGGGTCCCGTACTTATTCAGCAGGTTGACGTAGCCGTCCTCGCGCTGCGGGCGGACGGCTTTCCCTTCTTTCCTCAGAAGGATTTGGCGGCCGCGCTCATTCAGCCGCCGGCGCTCCAATTCGCTTTGGGGGGTACGCATAGTCTTTCGCTCCTTCCATCAGGAAATAAGGGATGTCAGGTCAAACGCTGTACTCTCGTTGTAGTAGGCGTTCGCCTGGGAATAACAGTCCACTTGGTCGTCGTGGGCACCGCTGGGGAACGAAGCCATCTCCTCCACGAAGTCACCCACCCAGGGGGCCACACTCGCAGCCGGGATGTATACGTTCCCTGCCTCAGCTACGGCTGTCGTCGCATGGGCGCGGACTACCTTGCCGCCGAACGGCTCCACGGGTACGATGCCGGGGATTTCTCTCCGCAGCACGTCGATGACTGCGGTGCCGTTGGCCTTGTCCTCCACCAGCTTCCGTGTGGTCTGCGGCCACTTGGCGGACAGGTCCCGCATGGCGTTCAGCGTCTCCGTGAAGGTCATGCGGCCGCGAACTTGGTCGATGAGGTAGCGGTCTGCGCCCTTCCGGGCCCACACCTGACCCACCACATAGTCGGAGCTGTCCTTGTCCTTAAAGGTGCAGTCCCACGATTGCAGATAGTCGTAGAGGCCAGAGGGCAGCGCAGCCCACCGCTTCCACCACTCCCGCTTGAACATACCGCCGGAGCTGGGCGTGGGCGTCTGCATATACAGCGAGGACCAGGCGTAGGTCCCCACCGTCTCCTTCTGCTGAGCGGCCCACAACTCATCGTATCCGCCGGCGGGCCATAGGGCCGCCCCCACCTCCCGGCCGAGCGGATCACCTTCCGCGTCCTCGCATATCGCAGGAAGCGAAATGATTTTCCAATCCTCCACCTTCCCATACTCAGGGTTCAGAAGGCGGGCGGCCAGGTCATCTTCGTGCCATCGGGTCAGGATGATGATAACCGCGCCGCCGGCGTGAAGACGGGTGCTGACCGTGGACTGGTACTCACTCCACAGCATCTCACGATAGGTCTGGGATTCAGCCTCAGCCCGGTTCTTGATGGGGTCATCCACAATCAGAAGGTCGGCACCGTAGCCCGTGATGGAGCCACCGATGCCGACCGAAATCATGCCCCCAGTGCCATTTTGAAGGTCCCAGTTGGTCTTCGTATGATGCACGGGTGATAGATATTGATTGAACAGGACCGGGCCATATTCCTCAACCTTATCGCGGTTGCGCTTGCCGAACTGCTGGGCAAGGCTGCCACTGTAACTGATCTCGATGACCCGTTTCTCCGGGTTCTTGCATAGGAAGAAGGAGGGGAAGGTCTCTGTCACGGTCATTGACTTTCCGTGGCGGGGCGGCATGAAAATCATCAGCCGCTTTGTCTGGCCGGACATGATGTTCTCCAGCTCTCGACACACCAGGTCGAGGTGTCTGGCTCTTTTCCACCTGCCTGCATGAACAAGCTGGACTTGTACTGTCCAGTAATGCAGGCTTTTTCTTCGTTCTGTTTCTTTCTAAAAATCCCCGGTTTACCCCTTGTTTCATCCTGTTCTGTGCTGTCTGTTTATGTGGTGCTTGCAGGGGTAAGGGGTGATAATAGGGGTATCTGTGGGGTAGGACAAGAAAAGCGGCGGGGCTGCTATTCCCCCGCCGCTGTCCTCTGTCCTTCAAAGGGCCGCGCCCTCCCCTTCCTATATGCCCGCTGCTGTGCAAGTACCCGCTCCCGGTTCGCCTGATACCAGGCCCGTTTCCTGGCCGCCACTTCCTCCCGGTGGGCCGCCTGGTATTCCCTATCGTATGCCCTGGCCTTCTCCTTCCGGCGCTCATACCGACGGCGGGCGGCGGTCCGCTGCTTTGCCCGCGCCCTCTCCCGCTCCGGGAATAGAAGAGCCTCAACAAAGTCCGAAAGCTGGTAGTCTTCATAGGTCATCGGGGCCGCGTCGATCATGGCGTCATATCGCCGCAGCTCTTCCCGCTCTTCCGGGGTGAATGTCATGGCCCGCGCCTCCTTTCCTGGCGTCCGGTGGACCATCCACAGGACGTCCCACTGGATTATCCGCGGATTTTCCGGTCTTTTCTCCGGTCCCTTCTCCACTGGAGAAAATCACGGGGAGGGCTGGCCCCTCCCCCGGTCTGTCACCCTACGCCCATTCAATCCCCCGCGTAAGGAAATCGGCAGCGGTCAGCTTTACGCCGTCCTGAAGGCCCACGCGGTAAAAGAAATGCGTGTACACGTCGCACAGGCGGCGGGCGGCGGTGACGGCCCGCGCCCTGGCCTCTTCGTCCTGGACCACGGCCAGCGCGTCCCGCAGAGCCGCAAGCCCTTCCGTGTAGGGTTCGCTTTCCTCCAGCGGCGCGGACAAGGTGCCTTCCTCCATCCGGCAGTAAAGAGCATTGGTGACAGACTCATAAAAATCCATGGTGAAAAATCTTCCTTCCTGTATGTGTTCGCCGCTTGACTTTCGGCGGCGGTGTGTTATACTGGCGTTGTTCATCTGGTAGAGCGTCCAGCCTTCCAGAGCGGCCCCCGGTGGTTACGGCCCATCGGGGGCCTTTTCCTGTTCACGCGACACTGAAGCGGCGGGTGGTGCTGGCCTTGCAGAACTGGCTGTAAACGTCCGGCAGCGCAGCCTTCAGAGCCTTCCCGTCCAGGCGGCTGCTGACAATCTCCTTCCACCTGACAATGAAGTTTTTGGTCTTCAGCTCCTGGAGCCCCTTCTCCTCCAGGTCCGCCTTCAGCTCCGCCCGGATAGCATCGGCGGCGGCGTCAAGCTCCTTCTGCTGGGCTTCGATGGCCTGGAGCTTCTTAATCCGGTTCTCAATCATTTTCTCGGTCATGGTGTAAACCTCCTGTTTCGTTTAGTGTGGGGGCTGTCCCGGTGGCTGGGGGCTGTAAGGGTTCCTTACCTTCTCTGTGTCCCTTTTGTCCTGTCCAGCTCTTATCTTGCGCTCCCTATCTGTTCTACCGCCTTGACCGGGGCTGTTCCCTCCTGACACTATTCATTATACCACGCTAGCGGTACATTTCAATAGGCAAAGCGTACAAAGTTAACGGTATATTTTCGCGTAAAATATGTATTGCTAACGGTGTACTTTTAGGGTATACTGTTAGCATACTGGAGAGGGTGCCGCCATTCTGGAAGGCTCCCCCGGAAAGGAGATTGACAAAATGGCACTTACGACAGCCCGGAAGAAGGCAAATGCAAAGTACGAGGCCAAAGCCTATGACAAAACATTGATACGGCTCCCCAAAGGACGGCTTGATGAAATCAGAGCACACATAGAGCCCGCAGGAGAATCCCTCAACGGCTTTATCAACCGGGCAATCCTGGAGACGATGGAGCGGGACAACGCCAAAAGCGACGGAGAATAATGAGAAAACGGGGGTGGTAATTTGCCACCCCCTCCCTTTTGTTGGTGTGGGGGCCGTCCCGGCGGCGGGGGGCTTCTGTCCTACTCGGGCCCGTCCCTCTTCGGAAATCCCGTCCCGCCCTTATCCCTGGTGCTTTACCCTTGCGGGCCTTCTCCAGTTGACCGGTGCTGTTCCCTCCTGACATGATTATAATACCATAGTTGCGCAACGATTACAATTGGCAAACTATACATAGTTGCGCAATGATTTTTGTTTATTTTTTATAGTTGCGCAACGTCGGAAAATGCTGTATACTATCGTTGTGCAATTACCCGTTGTGTAACTATATAGACAATGCGCAACTATATATTGCGTAACTATCAGAATGGAGGTAAAGGCGAATATGGGTAAATCGAGTACACGGGCGCAGAATAAGTATATTGCTAAGGCTTATGACCGTATCAACCTAACTGTTCCCAAAGGGCAAAAGGACCACATACAGGCCCACGCAGAGGCCCGCAGTGAGTCCGTGAATGGCTTCATAGGCCGCGCCATATCTGAGACAATGGAGCGGGACAGCAGCGGGGCGGCGGCCCCTTGCGCGGTCCAGCAGGAGGCGGGAACGGCCCCGGCTGGGCGGGTGGTGTACCGGGTCCCGGCGGCAGATACCGCAGAAAGCCCACAGGAGGCCGCAGATTTCGCAATGGAGACGGTCCAGGAGTTCATAAGCCGCGCCGTTATCGCTCAGTCGCAACGGGATCACCAGCCAACGGACATGATTTTTCTCCCGAAAGACGTTGTGAAGGACGCATTTTGTGGCGGTTTCGCCTTTGGGGAATCAGCGCGGGCCTTCATTATCCGGGCCATTCATGAATTGGTTGAAAAAGAAAAACCTATGTGGGACGATGAAGTGTACCAGCTCAAAACACTGGAAGAGTTGGCTATGGAGGGCGGTATTGTAAGCCTCCCCTTTGGGGCGCTGGACCTGATGGATATGGGCGCGGTCCCGGAAGGGGGAAAGCGTCCTGAAAAGCTCCAAAGGACCGCTGATACGCTGAGGAACAAATTTTAGAAGAAAGGGTGATTTTATGGCACTACCAGCAGAAAAGGCCTGGTACACGTTCGCGGACGTGCTGACATGGGAAGAGAACGAACGTATAGAGATTATCAACGGGGAAGCGGTTATGATGGCCCCGCCCTCCAGCGTCCACCAGGAAATTGCCGCAGAGCTTACGCGGCAGTTCGGGAATTACCTGGAGGGAAAGCGCTGCAAGGTGTACCCGGCCCCGTTCGGTGTCCGGCTCTTCGAGCGGGACGGGGAGGCCCCGGAAGATGTTGACACGATGGTAGAGCCTGACTTGTCCGTCGTGTGTGATAGGAGCAAGATAGACAAGCACGGTTGCAAGGGTGCCCCCGATCTGGTGGTTGAAATTCTGTCCCCCTCTTCCCTTCGGCACGACCGTTTCGTCAAGCTGGGCCTATACCAGCGGGCCGGGGTACGGGAATACTGGATTGTCGATCCTGAATACAAGTCAGTCCAGGTGTTCACGCTGGACGGCGGCGGTGCCCTCCGAATTGCTGAAGAGTATGGGCGGGGAGATGTGGCGCGGGTCAACGTCCTGGATGGCTGTTTCATCGACCTGGGCAAAGTCTTTTCTGAATAGGAAGCGTAAAGGGCCGGGGGTGTTCCCCGGCCCTCTCTTTGTGCGTGGAAGGGGTGCGCGTTCCGCTCACCCCTTCCCTCGGCTATTTTCGGCCCTCTGGTGGGCCTCTCCCGCTCCCATGGGGTTTACTCCTCCCCGGCAGCTCCCGCCGTTTCCTGGCGGCCTCTGGCGGCTTCCTGGCCTATTCCCACGGGTCCCCGTCGAGCTGGGCCAGCGTCCGCAGCTCTTCCTCGGTCATGGAGGCCATAGCCTCCCGCGTCTTCACGTCCGCGTCAACCTCCAGGCGTTCCAGGAACGCGCCATAGGTCTTTGCAAGTAGCTCCGACGCCTTCAGGCGGTCGGCGGGCTTCATGTTTTCGTCCCTCATGGTGGCCGTCCAGAATTGCCGCACTTCCTCCATCTGGGCGGTGTTGGCCGCGCTGATCTCCTGGTTCCGCTGCTCCAGGTATTCCCGCACGTCATCAAAAGTCAACAGGCGCTGTCCGATACTCCGGGCGCTCCGGGGACTGTATCCGGCTTCCCTGGCCGCGTCCGTGGCGTTGCCGCTGATTAGGTACGCCTCGCAAAATGCCCGCTTCCTCTGGTTCACAGTTTCACCCCCTCCCGGTCTTCACCAGGGCCGCCGCCTCTGTCCGGCTCAGGCCTGTATATCTCCAGGTTTCCCGGCCCGCCGCGTCCTGGTACTCCCGGAAATCGTTGAACGCCTCCAGGCAGTCCCGCAGCTCCCGCCGGTGGCTCCCCCGCTCCAGCCTCCGCCGCGCCCGCTTCTCCGCATCGCTGGCCGTCTGTTTAGACGCAAAGCCGCACAGGGGCGCAGCCTCTTCCAACGTCCGGCCCTCCAGGTAATGCAGCCGCAGCAGGGCCGCATACTCAGGGGGTAGCGTGTCCAGAGCCGCACCGATCTCCCGGCGGCAGTAGTCCAGGAAGTCAGCGTATTCCACGCCCATGAAGGCAAGGGCCGCGCTGTCATCCGGCAGCAGCTCCCCCACGGTCGGCCCCTCTAGGTCATCCTGGTACGCCGCCGCCTCTGTGCTGTCCGCATATTGCAGCGCGTCCCGCCGGGTGCTCCGGGTCCCCTCTTCCGCCGCGAACGCTTTCCGCAGGGAGAAGGCCAGAGCGTGAAGGAAGTTCTTTCCTTCTCCTGGCTCATACCTGGCAGCTGTGTCCAGGACGGCCAAAAAGCCGGCTTGTATGAAGTCATCCGCCTGGGCGCGGCAGCCGGGGACGCGGGCGCGGTCCCTGGCCTTCAGCTCCACAAAACGCCCCACGGCCTCCCACAATTCCAGCGCGGCCCCCAGCTCCCCGGCCTTCGAGCGGGCGGCCAGTTCGTCCAGTATTGCCTTTTTCTGGCCGTCTGCTGGCCGTGTGGTCATCTTCCCGCCTCCAATGCTCAAAATATTACCGTAACGGTAAGTATAGGGTACAATATCGCCGCTCCCTTGTCAACGCCTCCCCCTGGATGGCCTCCGACGGCCAGAGAAGGCCGCAGGGGTATCCTTACCCGCCCGCGCTGCTTGCTTTCATCCTGGAGGCCGTGGGCCGCTGCTGAAGGTGTCCGCGTGACGGTCACGGCGACAAAAGCGTGACTGTCACAAAAATGGGTTTTTCCCCCTCCACACCTCCCCTATTTCCCCTGTGTGTGGTTAGACGCAACAGGTATATCTTTATGGGGTTTGGGTTATGGGTTAGGTAGCCCCCCTATAGGGACCCTATAGCCCCCCTAACCTTCCCGGCTCCCGTGGCGTTTACTGGCCCCCTGTCTGCCATAGGTCACAGCCGCTTCATAATCGGAAAAGCTCTTGTCCACGTCTCGCCGAATCCGATTGAAAACGGTCCTTTCGTTCTTGCTCAGGCCGTCCGGCTCCACGTTTTCAGCAAAATAATCACTCACAGCATGAATAACACGCCCCGCGCTCTCTTCATCGAGAAGGGAAATCATATCACAGGCTTCCAGGAAAAAACGGAAGTATGCGGGCCTCTTCTCTTTGCTCACTCCCGCGCCTCCCCTACATGGCAGCAGCCCCGGTCTGGGCCTCCAGCCACTTCCGCAGCGCGTCCACGGGGATCACCGCCCGCTTGCCTACCCATACCACGGGGAAGTCCGCCCGGTGAATCAGATTATAGGCGGTGCAGGTGCTTACTCCTACCATCTTCGCCATTTCCTTCACGTTTACTGTTAATTTCTCCATGTTTATACCCCTTTCAAATTTGTACTTGCCTTTTCGGTTTCGTGGTGTATAATGTGATTATATACTAACCGTTACGGTAAGTCAAGAAAAAAACTTACCAGGTGAAAACTGGAGGTGTCGCACAATGCCGCGAAAGAACACAAAGGCCGCAAAGGGCGGCGGGAGTATCAGACAGCGGAAAGACGGACTATGGGAAGGCCGCTACACGGTAGGCCGGGACCCTGGAACGGGGAAGCAGGTACGAAAATCGGTGTACGGCCAGACGCAGCAGGAAGCCCGGAAAAAGCTGGCTCAGGCCGTGGCTGCGATTGACCGGGGGGACTATGTGGAGCCGCAGAAAATGACCGTGGGGGCATGGCTTGATACCTGGGCGGCCTCCTACCTGGGCAACGTCAAGCCGAATACGCTGTATAACTACCAGGGGTGTATTGAAAATAACCTGAAGCCGGCTTTTGGAGCTGTTAAGCTGGATTCCTTGCAGCCTCACATGGTACAGAGCTTTTACAACGGCCTTTCCCTGGAGCGGGACGGGCGGCCGGGGCTGTCTCGTTCGTCTGTGCAGCTTATCCATACAGTTTTGCATAGGGCGCTGAAACAGGCTGTAAAGCTGGGCTATATTCACAGCAATCCCGCCGATCTCTGTACCCTCCCCCGGAAAGAACGCAAGGAAAAGACGCCCATTGACGGGGAAGCAGTAGGCGCGTTCCTGGAGGCGATAAAAGGGCATAGATTTGAAACGCTGTACACGGTGGCACTCTTCACAGGTATGCGGGAGGGTGAATTGCTAGGCTTGCTGTGGGACTGTGTGGACTTCGAGCGGGGGACAATCCGAATTGACAAGCAGCTCCTTCGCATGAAGGAACGAGGCACGGATCACCCCTTGATACTCGCAAGCACGAAAAGCGGGAAGGCCCGCACGATCACCCCGGCTCCGTTGGTCATGGAGCTTTTGAAAAAACACTGGAGGCAGCAGGCTGAAAACCGGCTCAGAGTTGGCCGTGCCTGGATAAATAAGGGTGGTGTATTCGCTGATGAATTGGGGAACTTTATTCCCCATTCCGTTGTATACCAGGCGTTCAAAAAAGTTGCCGCTTCCATCGGTATGCCGTCCGCTACCTTCCACGATCTACGGCACTCTTACGCTGTGGCAGCTATCCGCGCCGGGGACGATATAAAGACAGTCCAGGGCAATCTTGGACACGCTACTGCAAGTTTTACCTTGGATGTTTACGGACACGTTACAGAGGCGATGAAGCAGGAAAGCGCGGCCCGCATGGAGGCGTATATAACCGGCACTTTGGGGCTGTAAGGGGTAAAAATAGGGGTAAAGGCCGCTCTTATGGGCGGCTTTTACCTTGAAATCCCTTGATATTCAGGGCTTTGTTCGTTCTGCTGTCAATTAAGCCGGACATAATCTGCGTAGTGCCGTCTCGCCAGCTCGTACCGCGCTTCGGTGGCGATGGACTTCTTCAGAGCTGACGATATGGAGCGGCTACTCCTCGCCATCCTGCTCCCCGTCCATCCGGGCCAGGGCGCGGAGTTCATCCTCAGTCAGCTTCTCCATCGGCGAGGTCTTCACGGCACCGCCGAGGGTGATTTCCTGCCGCTGAGAGAACTCCCCCTTGCTCCGGTTATTGAGCCAGTACATGATAGCCATGGTATCCGGGGCGATATGCTTCGTTGTCACCTCAGTCTTTTCCACCACCTGCCGGCCGGTCGCCTTGTCCGTTGAAATGACCTGCTTCACGTCTTTGGCATCATAGCCGACAGCCCGCTCATAGAGGCTGCGCTTGACCTTGGCGTCAGCCACGGACTTCCCGTGGTCGATGGCCTCCTTCAGCTCAGGGTATTGTTTCTTCCACCGATGGAGGGTTCGGACCGATATACCGAAGGCTTCCGCCATCTCATCATCAGTTGCGCCCTTCAGCGACAGCGACCACGCCCAGTCCTTGTGATACTGCTCGTTGTATGCGCTGGGCTGCGGCATATCAATCCCCTCCTAAGTAGTCGGCACAGAGATACTCCAGGCCCTCCCACAAATTCTTGTTGGTGATGTCGCCGTGGCCGACCATGCGGTCAAGGGCCTTCTTGATGACCTTTGCGCTCCCCACAGGGATTTTGTTGCGGCCGATCACCGTGGACAGCGGGACCCACATCGAATTGTCGTTCTTCGGGTCGGTCCCTTCCCAGCCCTCAGCGAGCTGCCCCAGGTTATCCTCGAAGATGCGGAAGATGAGCTGCATGGCCGCAGACACGTTCTTCACGTTGTAGGCTGAGGATGCTGTCTCCTGGGCGTCCAGCCACTTCTCGTACTCGCTGTCCCTCGCCAGCCACACGGCGCTGCCGGTCTTCACGGCCTCCCGCGCCTTGTCGATGACGCGCTGGGCTTCCTTCAGCTCATCAGGCAGATACACGATGCTCAGGACCTGGAACTCCAGGTTAGCCTCGCTCATCGCCTGGGAGCTGGCCTTATCCAGCAGCCCCAGCGTCTTATCATCCAGGCCGGAGTATTCCTTCAGGTCGATGTCCAGAATCTTGTCATACAGCTTCTTCAGGACATCCGGGTCATCCTGCCCCACAATGGCATTATGGGAGAGCTGGATGGCGATGCGCTGCTCCTCAGACATCTCATCGTCCGTGATGATGCAGGGGACTTTCTCCAGACCGGCGGAGATGGCGGCCTGGACCCGGTGATTGCCGGACAGCACCTCATACTTGCCGTCGGCGGGGTCCAGGGCTGCGAAGGGGGCTGAGGTGAGCTGCCCGTCCTTCTTCACGTTCGCCACCAGCCGCTGAAACTCCTCATGCCGCATGAAGCGGGCGTTCATCTTCAGCAGCTTCAGCTCGCGGGGGTCAATCTCGATGATGCGCGTGTTAATCATAGCAGCTCCTCCTTCTACCGCTTCTGCGAGTGCTTCTTCTTCCAAAGGGCCAGCCCCTCCTTCAGCGTCCACTGACCCAGGGGGGCGCCGTAGTTGATTTCATACGGCTGCATATAGTAAGCGTTGGCCGGGTCAATGTCCTTCGCCCAGTCAGCTTTCTGGAGGGAATCGTTGTGCTTCCGGTTCAGCACCTTGAACAGCCCGCGGTACTTCATGCTCTCCGGGTTCTTGCTGAAGGCCGTAGTGACCAGGGAGGCAGCTCGCCGTTTCGTGATGCGCTCTGCGATTCGCTTGCTCTCCTTCGAGAGCGCAGCGTACAGCACCAGCTTCGCCAGGTGCTTGTAGTCCGTGGGCTCAACCGGGAAGTCGGACAACAGGTAGACCGTGGGCGTCTCTATGTGCTTATCCCACTGAGCCACGGTAGGGCCAGCGGAGAAGGCGTACACGCCGATGAGGTAGCCGTCCACCACCACGCCAATGGCAAGGGTGGCCGAGCCGGGGCGGATGTTGATATTCATGTACTGGCTCCGCAGCGTCTGGAAGGCATCGTTCGACAGCTCGAAGAGCCGGATGTCGTCGCCCATCTCCATCCCCTGCCCGAACTTCTTGATGTTGGCCTGGGTCGTGGACTGGAGCGGCGTGACGATCTGCGGCCGGCCGGAGCTCGCGTACAGGTAGATGGGGATGCCTCTGTTAGTGGTCTTCGTCATGCCCTTCAGGTGCTCCCCGAACTCATCCGCAGGCAGCCGCATATCCGTACCGAAGCACCACTCCTTCTTCGTCATAATCTGCCGGAAGTAGTCTACCAGGGACTGCTCATCGAAGAAGCCGTACTCAGGAGGCGTGAACTTGAACATCTTCTCCAGCTTTGCGAAGTCCTTCACAAAAGCCTTGCCAGCCTTCTTAAACGGCGGGAATGAGATAAAGCCGGCATCGGACGGGGCCTGCTTCACAAACTCAGCCGCGTCGCCGTTGAAGTAGCTGGAGATGGTCAGGGTGTTCGCGCTAACCTTCGCCACCGTCTTTTCGTGCATGGCCGGGAACTGGCGAACGCTTTCCTCCAGCATCATCTTGTAGTACGGGTTGTCGCCCTTGTCTGTGAAGGCGACGATGCGGGAGCACAGCAGCATGGTGGCAAGGCGGTCCACATCCGTCTTCATGTACTCAGGAAGCCAAGGGAACATCGCTTCCCCCTCCTCCGACAGCTCCAGGGGGACGTGTTCCCGCATGAAGTGAGCCCCCAGGCAGAGAGAGTACATTGTCACATCGTTACTGTGCAGGCGGAACCGCTCCAGGGGGCCGATGAACTTCTCCAAGGTGAAGTTACCGGAACAGCCGACATAGATGTCGGACACGTCCCACGCTTTCACAATCTTGTTCATAATGGCCTGAGCTTCCGCCGGTACTGAGCCGTAGAACATACGTTACCCTCCTCGAAGTCATAGCAAAAGAGCGGCTGCTTATCGCAACCGCTCTCTCGCCTGTTGGTATGGAGCGAAGTGCAGGGTTCGGACCTGCGCCTCCAGGCGGGTGGCCTGGCGTCCTCCGTTAGACTAACTTCGCATGAGGGCCTGTAGGGCCCTGTATCCGCTTAGAACAGCGCGAGCTGCTCCAGTTGGAATGTGGTAGGGGGTGTCTGCGAACACCGCTTAGACGAGCCCTGACGGGCTTTTGAGGGGTCCGGGGTCGGGTCGAAGAGTTCCGGGATTTCCTCCCCGGTCTGCTTCATCCACCAGTCGGCGAACGTGCGCCGGTGGCACCAGTCATCAGGCTTGCGGATGTCCTCATAGCAGAGAAGCACGACATCCTTGCCGATCCTCTCGAACCTCTGGAGCTGGGCCAGGATTCTCTGGACGCCCTTCTGGTTCAGCCGGTCGAAGTACGCTCTCTCGAAGTCCTCGTACTGCTCGAACTTGTTCAGGAGGCCGAACGGCATGAGGTCCTTCATCTCAGCGTCGAGGCTGTAACCGATAGGCCACTTAGGGGTCCCCAGCGAAATGCGGACCGCCGTGTACTTGCCGCTCTTCAGCTCAGGGTTGCTATATCTGCTGGTATAGACCATGTTACTCACTCCTTCTACACCGCTGCGGTAATGGGTCGTTCATACTTTCATTCTACCCATTTTGACGGCCTTGTCAAGTCAAAAACGCCTGATTCCAAGGGTTTTCACTGACCTTCTGGAGCGAGTCGGCGGGGGCGTCGGACCCTCTTTTTTGGGGTGACACATCCAGCCTTTGCTCCTACACCTTACCACAGCGGTTATTGTATTGTCAATGAAGACTTTTTGAAACGTCTGTCGGTTTCAGCCCGTCAATACCGAAAATCCTAGGCGTCAGGGCCGAAATTGCTTCGTTCATGTCATTGTAGACGGTGCGAATATCGACGTGTTCACCTGCTGCGATGTCCTGGGCGGTCCAGGCATCTTCGTCGATGAAAAGGCGGCAGACGGTGCGATACCGGCGGTCATCCTCTGTTCGGCCGGTCCTGAGACAGTGTTTCCGGTAGCTTTCCAGCGCAGCTCTGATATGTTCCATGATGATTTTGGTCCTTCCGGCGCTCTTCTTGATGCTCTCCACGCGGAGCTCATCCATGGAGGGCTGGTCGAACATAGTGCTGAGTATCTCGTAGGCGTCGTCGCTGCACTGGGAGGCTTCGTAGATGGAACTGTTCTCCATATCTGCGAACGCTCTGAAATTCTTCAGCAGGAGCTTGGTGTTCATAAAGCGACGGTCATACCTGGCCTTCCGCTCCTCAGCCTCCTTCTTCTTCTGAATCTCCAGGGTCATCTCCACAATTCTCTGGATGTGCTCATCGCTGAGCCGTCCCTGCTTTCCTCCAGCCATGGTTTCCTCCTTTCTGCCCCCGTCCCCCTCCCCCTCCGGGGGAAGGGAACGGATGGCTGGGTTACTCTTTCGGGCCTCTGACTTCGGCTGCCCGCATAGATGCAGATTGCAGCAAGGCCATCATCTCATCCAGTCGGACGGAGACCATCAGGGGTCTCTCGCTTCTTAGGGAGATGGAGACCACGCCGCTTTCGTAGCTTGCGGTCATCCTGCACTTGGCGAGGCCGCTGCCGTCGATGCCGTTCACCTTCCCCTTCTTCCGGCTGAAGGCCGTGACGTTGGCGTTGGCGAACAGTTCCACGCAGTCGGTCAGGCCGGACTCAGCCTTGGGGACCTTGCGGATCGCTCCGCTCTCAGGCTCTTTGCTCATTCTTGGACCTCCTCATGTTCTTGGGCAGGGGGCGCGGCTCGAACCGCCACCTCCGGGCGTCTTCCCCGATTTTCTGGAACAGGCGGGCCACGGCCAGCATGGGGGTGTCTTCGCAGATGCCGAACTGCCAGCACTTGCGCGAGACGTTCCAGATGCCGTACTTCTCCCCAGGGGCTCCCTGTTGGTAGACATCTTTCTTCACGGACTATACCTCCTTTTGCTCAGACGGTACTGATTGTCGATGACTCCGATGGCCGCTTCAGGCTCAGGGAGCGGGCGGCCCTTGTTGCGCTTATCCCAGGTGGCGGAGCACTCCGGGCAGTAGAGGGCCGAACCGTAGCTCCGCCAGCCTTCGGTGTAGACCAGCTTCAGGACGTTCGCCGCATTATACCGGAATGACCGAGACGCTCCGCAGCAACTGCAAGTGATATTCATGTCTCCGCCCCTCCTCACGGCTCCCACCGCCACAGGCCTTGTTTCCCCTTGGCGGGCACCGGGTCGATGAGCTTCATGTTGGAGAACTCCCAGGCGAAGCGGCCAGAGGTCCAGTCCCCGAAGGCTCTCTCTCTTTCCGGCACGAAATAGTCTCCAAGTACCGGAAGATATGTGCCTGGATAGTAGGCAATACTCCACACGTTCACCAACTCTGCGGTTGCGATAACCGAGCCGGTAGGTAAGTCCTTCAACTCGGTCCCGATGGTCTCCTTCATCTTGTTAGCAAGGTGGCGGGGGAGTATATGCAGAACATCGGATATGTCCTTCTTGGCGGCGTGGATTGCGATGGGCCCCCGGTAGGATGTCGCCCAGGACCGGGTTTCATATTGCTTTGCGCCCGTCGCCAGGAGAGACGCCCAAGGCTGCCAGATGGTAATGGCCTTCACTTTCCTTCCCCTCCTTCCAGCTTCCTGAGCCCCTCGACCGCCTTGTCTACCATGGCCGCCACCTGGATGAGTTCACAGGCTCCAAGGATAGCGGCGGTTCTGATTTCGCGCAGGTGCTCTCGCTGGGCTGTTAGGTCGTCAGCCTTCACCGCCCACCAGAGAACCGTGACCTTCTGGCTGACTGCGGACATCTGATCGCCAGCCTCTTCCTCCTCCTCTTTGATGAGGGCGTACCCTTCGTGCGGGGTATTGGCCGCTCCGCCGTGTTCGGCTGCGGCTCGCTGGTATTCCTCGCCCACCAGGGCGGAGACTGCTTTCACCAGCTCTTCCATTGAAAACTCCTCCAATTCGTCTTTGTATCACCCGGATGGAGCCGCTGGGACATCTCCGGGTGAAGGATTGATTGATTTCTTTGCTGTTATCGGCTGGAGAGCGGTGCTTTTGGCACCTATTCGCTCCCCTCCGGCTTCTTGCCCTCTTCCTCCGCTCCAGACACCCGGAACATCCCTTCCCGGCTGACCCAGTAAGGACACGCATAGGTGCTGAACGGATAGGTCTTCTTGCAGGACTTACCGCAGTTCATGCAGTCTGCACCGAACGTCACGACGGGTTCCGGTCGGCGCAGCCACCAGACTCCGCTCGGAGTGACCGGTTCAACGCCGGGAGCTCTGTCAAGGAACACCACTGTATCTGGCATGGCCTCCACAACCCTGCCGTTGTCCAGCTCAATGATGGCGGTGGTGTAATTTCCGATTCCAGCATCTCCGCCGTCCTCATACTGCTGACCCCACTGGTGGAACAGGCCCTCCACGGGGACCTGTTCTCTGTTTTCCCAAATCGTGGCTCTGCATCTTCTCATGTCTGGGCCTCCTCCACTTCATCCAG
The DNA here is from genome assembly GCA_910585165.1 of uncultured Oscillibacter sp. Taxonomy (GTDB): domain Bacteria; phylum Bacillota; class Clostridia; order Oscillospirales; family Oscillospiraceae; genus Oscillibacter. The sequence goes on from CAJUBX010000001.1 coordinate 108,417, forward strand.
GTAGGTCGCCTGAATATCGGCGATGTGCGTCAGCAGGGCCAAGGGGAATTTCTCGAAGGCGTTGCCCACGGAGTACCCACCGGCCTTAAACTCGTTGTCGGAGAAACCCATGTGCCAGCGGATCGCCATAGCCTCCTCCCTGCTGAGCTTCATGAAGCCGGAGATGATGTAGACCGACTTCTCACCGTGGCCGTAGGGGAGCTGGTCGTTCACGACATAGAACGGATACTTCTCCCACTGACCCTGTTCGTTCTTCCGGTTCCGCATCTCCACCCCGTAGAAATTGGCCTTGCAGATGTCGTGAAGGAGGCCGCAGATGGCGATGGTCTCCGCCTCTGGGAAAACTGATATGGTGGAGAGGTCTCCGTACTTCTCGATGTTGTAGAGCTTCCTCAACCGCTCATAAACATGGACGCTGTGCTCCACCAGCCCGCCGGGGCGGGACAGATGGAAGCGGGTGCTGGCTGGGGCGGTGAAGAAGTCGGTGGACTCCAACCACTTCAGGAACTCCTCGGCACCGGGCCGAGTTATATTCTCACGGTAAATTTCCAGGAACTTTTCTCTCATGTTATTCTCCTTCCCATGGGAACGATCTGCGAAACAGCGCCTCATCGACAATGGGGATGAGGCTGTCCTTCATAAACACGGGTTTTCCGGCAGCATCGCAGTAGTCCACGATTTCCTTCACCCATGCCTTCTCCGGGACCACCTTCCCCTTCCGGTTCCCCGTCTCCGCCCCGATGATGAACCAGTCGATGAAGTCCAGGGTGCCGACGGCGGGGTGGCCGAAGGGCCCCAGAAGGGGCTCGATGCTGACGAACGTGTTAAACCGGTCCGAGTAAAACATCTGGTCCGTCTCCGGGTTGGCCGCAGTAGAGCCGTACCAGAAATTCTCCTGGTACGGAAGAGCCCCGGCCGCATCCAGCTCCAGATACCGCTCAGGGTACTTCGTCAGGAACAGGTAGCGATGCTGAGGGGAAAGCAGGCAGGCTTTGAACACCTCGGCAATCCACTCAGTCGGAACCCACGGGCCAAACAGGTCCGCCATGGAGCAGACGAAGATGGTCTGTCCCTTCCTCTGGTACGGCTCATCCAGCCGGTACAGGTGGAGCGTGGGCTCGAAGCCGAAGGGGAACGGGGCGTTCTCGACCTTCCCGCTATTCCGCCTAATCATCAGGGGCCTCTCCAGCACCGGCGGGTCTTTCTTGATGAGGTTCTCCATGGTCTTCACCTCGTCGCAGGTCCAGCCTCCGAACCGGCGGGCAATCCCGCGGGCATAGCAGTATTCACACCCCCGACGGCAGCCGGTCACGGGGTTCCAGGTCACATCGCACCACTCAATGTTGGTTTTCTGCATGGTGGTCACATCCTTTCTGCGATGATGCTCAGGAGGAACAGGGCCCCGGCCAGGCCGAAGAGCTTCATCATGGTCCGCTGATCCTCTCTGTTCCCGCCGATGGAGCCGATAGCGGAGGCCGCCAGGACCACCAGCAGCAGGATTCTAAATGCCAACATACTCATACCTCCTCAGAACGGCAGCCCGTTGCCGCCGTCCTCCATTTCCTGAAATCCTTCAGTCTGGGGCTTGGCTGGCGCGGTAGGCTCCGAGTCATCAGCCTTCTTGCTGTCACCGAAGAACACCTGGTCGCACCTGACCTCCACAGACTTCCGGTTCTGGCCGTCCTTCTCATAGGTTCTGGAGGTGATGATACCGGATACCTCAATGCGCTGGCCTTTGCGGAAGTACCGGCTGACAAACTCAGCTTTCTTCTCCCAGGCCACGCAGTCGATGAAGTCCGTCTTATCCTTCACCCCCGGCCGGTCCACCGCTATGGTGAACGATGCCACGGCCTTCCCACTCTGGGAGCGCCGGAGCTCCGGGTCCCGCACCATGCGCCCGCTGATCGCTATGACATTCATGGGGTAGCTCCTCTCATCGTCGTAATAGTCCAGGTCCAAGTAATTCTTGCCGAACTCGGCGCGGAAGTCTGAGACACTGGCCCTATGCTGCATCATGTACCGTATCTGCCAGAACTGCTTCAGGGCATCCGCCGTCTCCCGGCATTGGTGGGCAGAGGTTCGCCCATTCCGGTGGCAGCTCTCACCGCACAGACCGACTTTCAGCCCATACCTCTCCGACTTCTTGCGGAGGGCCCCCGGAAAAACATGATGTTCCTCCAGGGGCCCCACTTTCCCGCACAGGAAGCAGGTTCCGTAGTACACGGGTCACTCCCCCTCTTCAGGGTCGTTGTACTTATAGCCGTCGTCCTCCTCGCCGCCAGGGGCCTCCCCCTCGGACGCAGGCTCATCTTCCGTCGGGGCCTCGATTTCAAACAGTATCTCGTTGCAGTCCTCACACTCAATGGAGATGCTGACGATCTCATCCTGGCCGTATCCGATGCACACGATGGAGTGACCCACATGGGGCGCCAGCTTCTCCGGGGAGCAGTAGAACCGGTCTGTTGGCTTACACGCAGAAGACAGAATCACCTGGTTGCTCATGGTTCTGACCGTGTAATGGCCCATGGACTCCAGTACCTTCATCTCAGCTCCGACATACTGCTTCATGTACCCAAAAAGGACCTTCGGGTCCGTGTGGCCGCCGCCAGAACCGTCCTCCGCCTCGTCCCCGTCCTTCTTATCCCCCTCAGTCTTGGTATCCTCAATGACCTCGTAATCGGCGTCGATGACCTTGCCGGGAAGCGCGGGATGCTGAGGCGCCGGGAGGGCATTGCTGGGCAGATCGCCTCCGCCCTCCCGGTCGTCACCTTCCTGCTTGTCGAACATGGATACCTGGCCGTTGTCGATGGGTCGCATGACATAGCAGCAGCTCTCCCGGTCCCATACCAACTCATAGTTGCCAGACAGCGTACCGGTCTTCTTCTCCTTCTTCTGGATGACGGCACTGACGGTATGGTCAAACTTGGGCTTCGTGATAGCCCTGGTCTGCTGGCCGCCGGCCACGCTGAAGTCCGGGGCGGAGTCCGGGGTCAGGGTAATCTTCACCTTGACGTTGACTTCCGCCACATCCTGCTCCGTCTCCTCCATGCCGCTCAGGGTGCTACGGATGATTTGGTCGAAGTCAGAGCATAGGGCGTTAAACGTGTCACTCTTCAGCGACAGCGGCAAATCATTGGCTTTGCACATGGCTTTTCCTCCTAATCTGTTTTGATGTCTTCGATGGTGACTAACACTCGCGGGACCTCTCCGTAGAACTTCCTGACCATACAGTCCACAATCTGAGTGTCATCCCGGTAGGCCACACCGTTCAGGGAATCGCAGATGACCTTGCACACATTATCTGCGTCCGGCTTCTTCGTAGGACGGATTTTCTTGTCCAGCATGGCCTGCCGCTTCTTCTTGCTGATAGACTTCGGGATGGCGTAGTAGGCAAAGACCCTGACATCCAGCATCGCGTCGTCCGGGAACCGGAGCCCTGACTGGTGCCGATACTCAGTCTGGACCAGGTTCTCGTAGATGACAGTTTTCTCCGGTGTCCTGGCTTTCGGGTGTCCGCAGACCGTGGAGAACTTTGGCCTTCCCTTGCCCTGTGGTTCCCCATAGATGCAGACCTCAGCCCTCATCCTTCTTCACCGTCCGCCTGCCACTATCCTGGTTCCTTTCAAACTCCAGGAAGTAGTCATAGCTCTTGCTCCCCTCTCGCTTCTCGGAGCCCTGCCTGACCGTGTACTTGTTTTTCACCAGGATGGCGGCCACGGTCAGCCGGTCCGCCTCCAGGCCGATGTATGCTCTATCCATCGTCGCCCTCCAAAAATGATTTCATGTCGTTGTACCTACGGGCCGCCTCAACCTTCCGCCAGGACAGGCCCTTGAACTGCATCGGGTAGCACATCTCAAAAATGCGGTCATAGATGCGGGTGTACCGGATGTCCAGGTTTTCTTTCATCTCTTCCATGCTCAGGTTGGTGGTCAAGATGATTGGGCGCTTGGCCCGGTATCTGCTATCCACGACGTTATAGACCTTCTCCAGAGCAAAGTCAGTGTCCCGCTCTGCGCCCAGGTCGTCGATGACCAGCAGTTTCGCCTTGTTCAGCCGGACAATCAGGGACTCATCATCATCGCGGAAGCCCTTCATGGAATCCAGCAGCTTCACGAAAGAGGTCATCACCACCGGTATTCGCCGTTCCAGCAGATAGTTGGCGATACAGGCCGCCGCGAAGGTCTTCCCGGTTCCCACGTCACCGTAGAACAGGAGGCCCTGGTTCTTCTCCAGCATCTCGTCGAAGTGCTCAGCGAACCGCCTGCACAGCTTCAGGTTCCAGGCATTATCCTTCGTCGTTCGGAAGGTTCCGAAGGTTGCGCCATGGAGCCGCTCATCCATCAGGCTCTGTTTCTTCAGGGCGCTAATCGCGGCCATCTCTTTCTCCTGCTGCTCTCGTAGCTCTTCTTTTCGCTGAGCCTCAGCCCTGCACCGGCAGGACACCGGGACCTTCCGTCTGATTGTCACGGTCGGATCGTACGGTTCCCTGCTGAGGTCAGGCATATCAATTTCAACCTGACGCCGGGTGTGGCACTTTCCGCAGCAGAGGAAACCCTCCTCGTCTATGTAGTCGCCGGTCTCCGGCGGGTTGGCCTCCTCAGCCTTTCGGATGATGTATCCCATGGCGCCGGACATACCCTCTGCCATATCATTCACTTGCCTCACCCCATTCTGCATACGGATTATCGCCGCCGGGTGGCGCCCCGGCCGACTCTCCCCGGCTCTTCTTCATCAGGCCAGGGTTGTCTTCGTTGACCTGTCGCACCACCCAACTCAGGATGGCCCGGTAGTCATCTTTGTAGGTCTTGCCCTTCGACCCTTTGTAAAGGTCCAGTTTCGTGATGCAGGCTGCGGTAAACGCTTCTCCATATAGCTCAACTAGCCGAGCATAGCTGGCCTCGGTCATCTTCACGAACTCGGCATAGGTTTTTTTCTCCGGCTCAGACTTCTTCTTTTTACCGGACTTCTTTTCGGGCTCCTCTGGCTGCTCCGCTGCCGCCGCTTCCCTGGGCTGAACCACCGTCTCCGCGTAGTCCCTGCGCTTACGCTCAGCGTCTCGCTTCCGGGTCTTCTGGAGCTTGTACCACTGTTCCTGCCACTGGTCCCAGTCGTGGATGTAGAAGCCGTCGGCTGCCATGTCTATCCAGCCTACATCAGCCAGAGCCTGGACCACCTTCCCCATGTCAAGGGTGGAGCCCTCACCGCAGCCGTACAGATACCGGCTGAGCACCTCCAGGTCCGCGTCCGATACCAGACCCGTCTCATCTGCGTTCTTCATGCCCCAGAACCACAGAAAATTCAGGATGCCCAGGGCCTCAAATTTGGAGCATCCGATGGTCTTATACAGCCTTCTCAGCTTTGAGCCATCTACTTCCTGGTGGACGCTTACCCATGCCATCCCATCATCACCTGCCTTCTCACGGGGTACTCAGCGGCCCGGTTACTTACTCTCGCCTCCATTGGGCTCCTCACCTTCCTCTGGCGGGTGCGCGTTCCGGTATTCCTCGCAGGCTTCCATCAGCATCAGCGTGACCTGCTCATACTGAGACTGCTTCATCCCCGCCGTGGAGGTCAGACCGATCTGGTCAATGATGGACTTGATGACCTGGTTGCCCTCCTCTTTACCGAAAACCTTCTGAGCGGTCGTAAAGAGCATCTGACGCTGTTCCTGCGTGATTGGGGTATCATCTTCCACCGGAGGCGGGTCCCCTTCCAGAACCTCATAGTTGACGGGGATAGCGCCGGAGGCCACCATCTCATCCTCGGAGTAGAGTCCTTCGTAGTCCTTCGGGAAGGCGTCACGCACACACTGGCTGACAGCCACCTTGTTAATCATCGTGGCGGGCTTGGACTTCCAGTTGGCTTGGCCTTTGTTGTACTCGCTGAAGGCCACCTCCTTGAAGGTCTCCCGCTCCTTCCCGTTCCGCATGAAGTGAACGCGGCACCAGCCACCAATCAGGACCTCTCCGGGGTACAGGCAGCAGCCTTCCTTCTGGATGATGTCGCTCCCCCGCTGGACCACGATGCCGTCGTTCTTGTAGAGATAGTCCGGGTTGCTGTACGCTCTGCGGAGATAGGCGTCCTTGCCCACGACCAACTGGGCCGGGTCATCCTTGCTGTACTTGATGAGGTAAACCTCGCCCTGGGCCAGCGGGTTCAGGCCCTGCATCTTACAGGTGTTCATAAAGAACACTACCTCCTGGTCGCTGGTCAAGTCCGCCCTGCCCCGCACCAGGTACTTCTTCACAAACTGGAGGTCGAGGTCCACGCGGGTCCCCAGCACCTCATAGCTGACGGCCAAAGCGTTCTGCTCAGCCTTGCTCATCGCTGTGCTCACTGTCTTCACCTCCTGAAGCTCATCTTCGCCACCTGCTTGTAGGTGACGCCGGGAATCTCAATCGTTCCCTTGGAAGCGCGGATCAACCGCATGACGGCGGCGGTGTCAACGGGCCGGAGCTCAATGCCGGCCAGGGACAGGGGCACCGTCTTCGGGTCGATGTCAGTGATTTCCCAGTCCTTGCTGGCCGTCACGCCGGACACCTTCGGCTTGGCCGTCACGGGCACCGTGTAGGTCGCAGCCTCATCCATGACCATCGCTTCCTCCATGGCGGACTCAGCACCGGCCTTGTCTCCGGCCGTCTCCAGCTCAGCGGCCTCCTGGAGCTTCCTTTCCCGCTCCGCTTCGGCAGCTCTGCGGGCGGCTTCCTCAGCAGCCTTACGCTGGCGCTCCCGCTCCGTGAAGTAGTTGCTCATAGCGGATTTGACCGTCTTCTCAGCGTTCTTCAGGGGAGTGAGCATAGCCTTCTCCCGGTCGCAGACCGCTTTGTGGGCCTGGTACGCACTGTCCTTCATGGGCTTGAAGAAGCTCGTCACCTGGGCCGCTTTCTGCTTCAGCAGCTTGCCGAACTCACCGGCGGCGGCGTAGTCTTCATCGTTCTGGATGACCATGGCCTCGGCCTGAAACTCGATGTCGGTCACTTCCCTGTTGAGCTGCTGCTCATCCATCAGCTCCGCCTGCGGGACCTGAGCCACTAACGTCTCTGCCTGTTTCATCTGTCGTTCCTCCTCATTATTCGTTCATGTAGTTTCTGACTGTCATCAGGGCCGAAAACACCGACCAGCACTTCGTACTGCGCTGGAACGGGACTTCGGAGTACCTCCCGTCTCTGGAGAGGTGGAGTATCAGCCGGTCCTCGATTTTCACCCCGTGGCTCTCAAACGCCCGGTCATACCCTTCGAGCTGAACGGCGCACAGCTTCGAGTTGACCTGAGCCGAGGATTTGTAGTCCACCAGCGTCACGCGCCCGCCGATAACACACAGCAGGTCAGCGGTTCCGGCATAGCGGAGAATCTTGTGGTAGACCCTGCACTCCGTCGCCAGGACCTCCGGCTGGCGCAGCTCCCACCACTCCCGGAACGCTTGGAAGTATCCGGCATAGGCCGGCGGGATGTCCTCAATGCCAAATTTGGCGAAATTCTCGACGGCGTTGTGGATAGCCGTCCCCCTCCTGGCCGCCCGTTCCAACACATCCGGGTCCACAGCGCGGTAGAAGTCATCGGACAGCAGTTTCATCACCGTCGTCACACTGGGAATGATGAGCTCGTTCAGCCGGTAGGTGTGCGTGAACTCATCGAAGGTCAGCTCAGGGAACTGCGGAATATGGATACTACCCATCATATCCGTCACCCTCCTCCGCAACTCCGGTTCTGGCACCGCACTTCTCCAGCAACAGGCTCACCGCCGCGTCGCTGGCGCAGTCTTCCAGGTGGTAGTAGGAGCCGTCCAGCTCCATGTACTCATCTCCCGGCACAATGGGTTCTCCGCAGTAGGCGCAGGTGAACACCGTCGGCGGGTCCGGCGCATTAGGACACCTGCTGTCGCACGGGAAGCGCCCGCAGATCGCACACATCGAACATTCCTCCTCTCAGGTTAATTGCCAGCCTCATGTAGTAGTCAGTCAGCTCGTTCTCATACAGCAGCGGAAGATAGCTGTTCGGCTTCTGATTCAGCGCACACTTTCTCCTGGTGTGGGCCAGGACCTCTTCCGCAACGTGGTCCGGGATACGGAAGCCCAGAGTTTTCTCCGCAGCAGCTCTTGCGGTATCGACCGTTTCAGCCATCACTCATTACCGATGCGCCGACGGAGCTCGCCCAGCAGGTCATCCGTGGACACGTTGCTCAGGTCCGGCTCAGTAGAGGTAAAGAGAGAAGAGGAAACGACCAAAGCCGGGCGAATGGCAAACCCACCGCCGGAGCAGTGGCTGCTGCTCCAGTAGCCAACCGTGTAGACGTGCAACGCGCGCGCCGCGCCGTAGTGCTCCGGCCCTCCCCAGCCCGTTGCCAACCAAGAGGCGATGTTCGGGTCCGGCATGACCTCAGCACACCGGCGGGCCTCATCCAGCGTTAAGGGGGCCGCCTTTACCTCCAGGTCGCCGTATCCCTTGTAGCCGTCCAGCGTGGTCAGGCTAATCGTGCGGGAGCGGATGAGGTCAATCTCATCATCAAGCCCCTGCTCCGCCATCTTCTCGGTCAGGCGGTACAGCCACTCATCCACCCTGTTCTTCAGATCGCTCTCGGCGTAGTTGTTGGTGTCACCGAACCGGCTCGTTCCCTGCCCCTCCAGGGCCAGGATGAACAGGTCGTGGCTCTCTCCCTCACCGCTGAACGGGCCGCGGTCTTCCAGGACTACAAAGTCAATGCCCGCGAGCTGAACGGTGTCACCGGGCTTACAGGAAATGCAGGTGTTCTTCATGGTCTCATCTTCCTTTCTATCATTTTTCCGAACGGCTCTGCCCCAGGACCTTCGTACCGATGAGCTTCAGCTCTCCGGCGGCCTTGATGAGCCCGTCCAGGTATTCAAGTATCCTTTCGAGGTCCGCACGTTCGTCTTCGCTGATTACGCCGTCGGCCGTGATGTCAATGAGCGTATTCTTTACATCCTGGACATCAGACTCACGGAGCTGCTTCAGGAGCTGCATCGCCGTCCTCTCGACGGACGATAGCTCAGCAGACGGCATCGGGCAGCCTCTCCCGATGGGACACTCTTCCGCGCAGTACCAAGCCTTCAGTTCCGGGGCGCCGTATAGCTCCGCCATCAGGACAACCTTGTCCACCGGGATGACCTTTGTGATGCCCAGCTCATAGTCCGCGAGGCTTGATACCGAAACCCCCAGCAACTCCGCAGCACCTTCCCGGCTGTTCAGCCTGTCGTTGTATTTTGCAGCCTCTTTTCTACACCGAAAGCACGGATTTTCACAGGCTTTCATAGCGTCTCGCCCCATTTTCTCTACCCCCCTTCTGCGGTATAATTCCCTTGTCGGTTAGGATTGTGCATTTACTTACCGACACGGTAAGCTACCGTCAAAAAAAATAGCACTCACCTGGTCCCAAGTGAGGTCGAGCTCTTTGGCGATGATGACCTTCTCTTCGTCAGAGAACCCCACCTTCCCCTGTTCCTTTTTGGCGTAGGAGACCACGGACTTGCCGATTGCAGCGGCCATGTCCGCCTTAGTCTTGTTCTTACGTTTCCTGGCGTATTCGAGCTCCAGTCGGTTCATTTGCTCACCTCCCCTCTGTATCTTCATTCTAACTTACCATTACGGTTATGTCAAGATAATTTTTATATTTTTGGTAAGTTTATTTTACAATTTGGGAAAGATACTGTAAAATCGGTAAGCAAACATTTTTAGGAGGCATTATCCATGTACGACAAAAACACTTTTGCCAACAGCCTCAAATCCTTACTCGAAAAGCGCGGGATGACGCAGAGAGCTCTTGCGGAGAAACTAGGAACCACAGAGGTAACTGTCTCCAGGTATACCTCCGGCAACAGGACCCCGAACGTTGAGACCACCGTGGCGATTGCTGAGGTGCTCGGCGTGTCCCTTGACCAGCTCGTCGGATACGAACCGCCCGCGGCCCCCAGGCCCTCTCCTGATGTGACCATCCTTCTTTCTTGCTATGCAAAGGCATCGGCGGCTGATCGCAGCGTCCTCTGGTCGCTCATGGACCGCTATATGACGACAGAGCAGCATATCGTCATCGAAACTATGCAGAAGGCCGAGCAAGCTGCCGCCATCTAAAAGGCCAGTGGTAGCAAGGTCATCACGGTTGACTTCAAAAACTGGCGTCCATGAGTGGCGGATTTTGAGCTAAAATCGTTCACATGAGAAGGCATGGCTTAAAAGGGCTTAGAATCGCTTGTAGAGGCATTTTCGCCGGGGTGGTATAAGTATATTCTGAACAAATCAACTCTGTTTTGCCATTTTTTCCCGTTCTAAAAAACTCTTAAATCACCCGAAAATCTGTCTTTTTCCGTTAAAAAAATTTCTTTTTATGGAATCTGCATAGTTTTGACACGTAAATTTGTGCAGAATATGAGGAGGCAATAGCTATGGGCAAGCAACGTACTGGTGATGAGCATATCGTGTTTGACGGTATGCCCATCGGTCACCTACTCAGCGACTACTGGGCCTGGAACTCTTCCGATCTACTCATAAACACCGAACGCGGCTCATTCAGCGAGTTCATCGTGTCTTCCGCCCTAGACCTGGACCTGTCTGGCACACGGGAAGATTGGGGGCCCTACGATGTCCTCTTCCCCTACCAGTGGGCTCAGGACGGGGTGGAGCGCGGCGCCGTTCACGTCGAGGTAAAGAGCGCAGCCTATCTTCAGTCTTGGGAGCAAAGCAAGCTCTCCAACATCATCTTCAGCATCCGGCCGGCACGGGCCTGGGACCCGGAAACTGGCTACCGCGGTGAGGTCAAGCGGCAATCGGATGTCTACGTCTTCTGCCACTACACGCAGAAGGACCGCAACAGGGCCGACCCGCTGGTGCTGGATGACTGGGACTTTTACGTCATTTCCACCAAAAAACTGGATGAGGTATGCGGCGCTCAGAAAACTATCTCTCTCACTTCTTTGCAACTTTTAGGCCCTATTCGGGCCGATTATTCGGGAATCAAAGAGGCAATTATACATTGTATTCATGGTTATGAATGTACCCCCCCCCCCCCCGGCATATTGCATAATTTTTGTATATCCGTTTTGTGCATAATAACTAAGCAGCTCCGCCTAGACGGAGCTGCTTTCCCTGCTATCTTTGTCTTCATTTTTGGACCATATACGGGTGATTGATATGTCTACTCAACCAAAAACGCCGCAATTTGGCTCGGCCTATATCCGCGTTTCTACCGATGACCAGATTGAACTCTCCCCAGAAAGTCAGTTGGAGGAAATCAGAAAGTACGCACAGCGAGAAGGCATCCTGCTACTCGATGACCAGATTTACATTGACGCCGGTATCTCCGGCAAGAAAGCGGAGCGGCGGCCGGAGTTCATGCGGATGATTGCTACCGCCAAATCTCCAGACTGCCCCTTCTCCGTCATCCTTCTCTGGAAATACTCTCGCTTCGCCCGGAACCAGGAGGAAAGCATCTTCTACAAATCCATCCTGCGTTCCAAGTGCAACATCGACGTGGTGAGCGTCACCGAGCCGCTGATCGCCGGTCCCTTCGGCTCCCTCATCGAGCGCATCATTGAGTGGATGGACGAATTTTACTCCATCCGGCTGAGCCAAGAGGTCAAGCGCAGCATGAAAATCAACGCGGAGCGCGGGCGGCTCCAGGCCACCCCCTCCTTTGGCTACCGCGTCAAGGACGGCATACTGATCCCCGATGAGGAAGAAGCCGTTTACATCCGCCGCATCTTCGACAGCTTCCTGGCCGGCAAGGGAATCTATGTCATCGCCAGGGAGTTAAACGCCATGGGCGTCCGTACTCACCGGGGCAATCCCTTTGAGAACCGGACCGTGGAGTACATCCTTCGCAATCCGGTTTACATTGGAAAGCTCCGCTGGAATCCAGAGGGGCGGACCCGGCGCGACTTATTCAACGAGAATATCATCGTGGCCGATGGCGGCCATGAACCACTGGTCAGCGTCGAGACCTGGGAGGCAGCCCAGCGTCAACTGGACGCGGTAAAGGCTCAATGGGGATACAAGGCTCGCCCCTCCTCCGAGCTGAAGGGATGGACTTCCGGCATCGTGCGTTGTGCCGCCTGCGGTGCCACACTGATCTTCGCCCAGCCACACTACTACAAGTGCAACAACTATGCTCGCGGTCGATGCAGATACTCTCAGCACGTTCGGGCCGAGGCCCTGGAAGAAGCCATCATCGCCCGTCTGACGAAGGATGCCACCAGTACCTCCCCACTCGCCTACAATATCACCTACACCAACGCCAGCGGCGGGCATGAGCTGGCCCGTCTGGAAGCAACTGTGAAGCAGCTCCAGGTGAAGCGCGGGCGGCTCCAGGAGGCGTACTTGGCCGGCGTCCTGAGCCTGGAGGACTTCTCCGTTGCGAAGACCGACATCGAAGGCTCCATATCCAAAGCAGAAACCGAACTGGAAGAGCTCCGGGCTAGGTCCGACACGGCCATCGTGGAGAACCAGCTCCAGACCGCAATCGCCCAGGCGTTGGCTACACTTCAATCCCCGGATGCCTCCCTGGAAGAGAAGAACAACGCGGCGCGGTCTGTCATCGAGAACTGCATCTATGATAAGGAAAACTCCTTGCTCACCATCACCTACCGGGTCTTGATTTAGGCTCATTTCCGTCGTCTATTGGTGTATGGGGGACCCGACGGGGAGCTGGGAGCCTCCCTCCGGTATCTGAGCCAGCGCTACTCTATGCCCTATGCAGAGCTCAAGGGCCTGCTGACAGACATCGGCACGGAGGAGCTGGGACATCTGGAAATGGTTGGGACCCTGGTCCACCAGCTCACCCGGAATCTCAGCGAGGAGCAGATCAAAGCCGCCGGGTTTGACACCTATTTTGTGGACCACACCACCGGCGTGTACCCCCAGTTTGCCTCCGGCTTCCCCTGGTCTGCCGCCACGATGCAGGTGACCGGAGATGTGATCGGAGACTTGACGGAGGACCTGGCAGCGGAGCAGAAGGCCCGCGTGACCTATGACAACATCCTCCGCCTCTCCGACGACCCGGACGTCAGCGACGTTATCAAGTTCCTCAGAGCCCGGGAAATCGTCCATTTCCAGCGCTTCGGCGAGGGACTGCGGCTGGCCAAGGACAAGATGAACGAGAAAAACGTCTACTATATGAACCCGGCCTTCGACAAATAAGAAAGCAGGAGCGGCGGAATTTCCGCCGCTCTTTTCCGTCATTTCAGCATGGCCGCAAACTCGTCCTCCGTCAGCACGGGAATGCCCAGCTCCTCCGCTTTTTTCAGCTTGCTGCCTGCGGCCTCCCCCGCCACTACATAGGTTGTCCGTTTGGAGACGGACCCGGCGGCCTTGCCGCCCCGCTCCTCAATCAGCGCCTGGGCCGCCTTGCGGTCAAAGCGGCTGAGCGTCCCGGTGAGGACGAACGTCATCCCGGCGAAACGCTCGTCCACCAGCTCCGCCGTACTTTCCATATTGACCCCGGCGGCTTTCAGGCGGCGGAGCAAATCCCCGGCCTGCGGCGAAGAAAGGTAGTCCACCACACACTGGGCCGTTACCCCGCCCACATCGTCGATCTCCGTCAGCTCCTCCGCCCCGGCGGCGCAAAGCGCGTCCATGGTGCGGAAATGGGAGGCCAGCACCTTCGCCGCCTTCTCCCCCACCTGCCGGATGCCCAGGCCGAAAATCAAACGGGACAGGTCGTTGGATTTGGAGCGCTCAATTGCCGCCAGCAGATTCTCCGCAGACTTCTTCCCCATCCGCTCCAGCTTGGCCACCTTCTCCGCCTCCAGGCCGTAAAGGTCCGCCGGATTGGAGACCATGCCGCTGTCAATGAGCTGCTGCACCACTGCGGGGCCGCAGCCGTCGATGTCCATGGCGTCCCGGCTGGCAAAGTGGGTCAGATTCCGCAGAAGCTGGGCGGGGCACTCCGCCCCGGTGCAGCGGATGGCCGCGCCGTCCTCATCCCGCCGGACCGGTGCGCCGCAGACCGGACAGACCTCCGGGAAACGGTAGGGCTCCGTCCCCTGGGGGCGCTTGAAGAAATCCACCTCCAGAACCTCCGGGATGATTTCCCCCGCCTTCTGAACGATAACGGTATCCCCGATGCGGATATCCTTTTCCGCAATGAGGTCCTGGTTGTGCAGTGTCGCATTGGTAACGGTTGTCCCCGCAAGGCGGACAGGCGTCAACACCGCCTTGGGGGTCAGCACCCCGGTGCGGCCCACTTGAATGACAATATCCAGCACCTGGGCAGGTTTTTTCTCCGGCGGGTATTTAAAGGCTACCGCCCATTTTGGAAACTTCGCTGTACTTCCTAATTTTAGACGGTCAGTTAAGGAATTCACCTTTACAACTGCTCCGTCGATATCAAAGGGATATTCCAGGCGTTCGTCGTTGATTCGGGCGATTTCCGCCTGGCAGGCGGAGGTCCCAATAAGGGTTTTATGGGGAATGACCCGGAACCGCTGAGAGGCCAGATAGTCCAATGTCTCCTGGTGAGAGACAAATTCTTTTCCTTCCGCCAATTGCAGGTTGAAGACCTGGATGTCCAGCTTCCGCTCCGCGCAGACCTTCGGGTCCAGCTGCCGGAGGGACCCGGCGGCTGCGTTCCGGGGATTTGCCAGCAGAGGTTTTCCCTGGATTTCCCGCTGGGCGTTCAGCTCTTCGAAGACCGCCCGGGACATGTAGACCTCTCCCCGCACAATAAGTCTTGGAAGCTTGTCCGGCAGGATCATCGGGATGGAACGGATGGTCTTCAAATTCTCGGTCACATCCTCCCCGGTCCGGCCGTCTCCCCGGGTGGCGCCCCGAACGAAGACGCCGTCCCGGTACTCCAGAGCCACGGACAATCCGTCAACCTTGGGTTCCAGGGAATAGGCGGCTTCCGCTCCCAGCGCCTCCTCCATCCGCCGGCAGAATTCCGCCACCTCGTCTCCGCTGAACACGTCCTGAAGGCTTTCCAGGGGGACCTCGTGGGTATAGGAGGCGAAGCCCTCCAGCGTCTTCCCGCCAATCCGCTGGGTAGGCGAATCCGGCGTTACCTCCTCCGGGTGCAGGGCTTCCAGCTCCTCCAGGCGGCGGTTGAGCATATCGTATTCATAATCGCTGATGGTAGGAGCGTCCAGCACGTAGTATTTGTATCCGTGCTCGTTCAGCGCGTCACGAAGCTGTTTGATTTCTTCACGGTAGTCCATGGAGGTCCTCCTAGTTCAGTATATAATCTTTCGCGTCGCTTTCATAGCTCTCCGGCGTGGAGCTGAAATAGGTATACGTATCCGGCACAGAGCCTACAATGACGGTTTCCGCCACAGTGACGGCATTGGAGACGGTGGTGGCGGCAGTGAATCCGGGCAGCAGGATGCTGACGGCCACATCAATATTCAGAACAATCTGGTGCTTCGTCTGGTTGATGCCCGCCGAAGTGAACTCGTTTTCAAAATTGGCGGAGGAGGAGCCCACCGACTCCATCCGCACGGAAATCCGGGGCCCCCGCCCCGCCAGAAGCACGGAACCGCTGAGACTGCCCACCGGAATGGAGAGGTCCCGGGCGGACACCTGGTCAATCCGGGCCAAAACGATGTCCAGGATGTTGGATTGAAGGCGGTTGAAGGCCGCCATGTTGCTGTAGATAGCGGTAATCCGCCCGTCGTTGTCCTTCTCAAAGGTAATGAGGTCGCTGTAGGTGATGTTTCCGCTGTCGATTGCCTCGTCCACAGCCTCGGAAACTATGCGGTTTACCATGTTGGAAACCCGGGTGGTAGCCAGGCTCACCAAAATGGGCCGCATCTGCATTGTGGCAAAAATCACAGCGGTCATTGCCGCCGCCACGGCGGAAAAGGCCAGAACGCCCATCAGATTCCGCCGGGTCATTCGCCTCCGGTAATAGAAAAAGCCCACAATCCGCCACCCCCAGCCATTCTATGCGCCGGGGAATGTCCTTTTTCTTAAAAAACCACTGATTAAAATGTGCAGAGCCGCAGCCTTGGCATTAAGAGCCTATCCCAAAATTAGGCGCACACAGCTTGCTTGCATATTTTGCGTTATACTTCGTTGGTTTCCCTTGCCGGGCGTCAGCCCGGTAAGCGGAAAACCGCCTCGTCTGACCCAAAATCTGACAGCGCAATCCGCGCACGCCAAATTTCGGGATAGGCTCTAAAGCAGCTGATTCACAATCTCCTTGAAGACCCTTCCCCGCTCCATGAAATTGGCAAAGCGGTCAAAGGAGGTGCTGGCGGGAGACAGAATCACCACATCCCCTTCCTGTGCCCGACTTCGGGCAAGAGTGACTGCCTGGCGGTAGTCTTCCACCTCCGTAATCTCCAGGCCGTTATAATTTTTCGCCTGCTCCACGGAGGCGCGGATAACCCCAGCGGTGGCTCCGCAGAGGATCAAAAGCTTCACGTGATCGTTGACCACCGGACCCAGGGCATCATAGGAGATGCCCTTATCCTTCCCCCCGGCGATGAGGATAACCCTTTCCGGGAAAGAATTCAGCCCAGCGATGGTCCGGCTTGGGCTGGAGGCGATGGAGTCGTTATAATACCGGACGCCGTCCAGCTCCCGCACCAGCTCAATCCGGTGCTCCACGCCGCCGAAGGTTCCGGCAAACTCCCGGATGATTTCGTCGGGGACCAAACCGTCCACGGCGGCAATGGCGGCCATGTAGTTCTCCACATTGTGGATGCCGGGGAGCTTGATTCCTGCCAGGGGAAGCACCTCCCGGCGGCCAAATCCATTGGAGACCCAAATGGCCTGCCCGTCTCCGAAGGCTGCCGGAGCAAGATAAGTCCCCCGCTCCACAGTCTCCCGGCGGCTGAAAATGCGGAGGCTTCCCCTTTCCTGTCCTATGAAGGACCTGGTAACCTCATTATCGGCATTAAAAACCGCAATATCTTCTGCTTCCTGGTGTGTAAAGATATTTTCCTTTGCAGAAATATACTCCGCATAATCCTTGTGAACATCCAGATGGTTGGGAGCCAGATTGGTAACGACGGCAATATGGGGGCTCCGGGTCATGGTCATGAGCTGGAAGGAGCTCAATTCCAGTACGGCAATATCCTCTTCCCTTATGCTCCCGGCCTCCGCCAGCAGCGGGTGTCCAATATTTCCCCCCAGGTGCACGGTCCGCCCCGCCGCCTGGAGCAGCGCTCCAATGATGGTGGTGGTGGTGGTTTTTCCGTCGCTGCCGGTGACGGCAATGATGGGACACGGGCAAACCTCAAAAAACACCTCCATCTCACTGGTCAACGTGCTTCCCCGGCGGACGGCGGCGGTGAGCTCCGGCAAATCCGGCCGCATGCCCGGCGTGCGGAAAATCACGTCTCCGGTCAAATTTTTCAAATAGTCCGGGCCCAGCTGGAGGCGGCAGCCCTTCCCCTCCAGCTCCTCCGCCAAAGTGCCCAGGGCGGCCCGGTCCTTTTTGTCACAGGCCGTCACCGCTATGCCCCGGGAGAGCAGCAGTTCGATAAGCGGCTGGTTGGAAACTCCGATGCCGACGACCGTCACGGTTTTGCTTTGCAAAGAGGACAGGTATTCCTCAAATTTCACGGAAATCGCTCCTTATCCATCCCGCCGCCTTCCGGCGGGGTTTTCCGAAATCACGCTTCTATTCTACCACGGGAACGCCCTTCCGGCAAGACTTGTCTAAGGAGGAAATTTGTGATATCCTGTCAGGCAGGAAAGAGAAAGGAGGTCCCGCCATGGACCCGCAGCTTTTTGAAATTGAAGCCATTCCCGCCGCCCTCTGGGGGCCGCCTTCCAAACAGGTATTGATTGCCGTTCACGGGGCCGGGTCCGGCAAGACGGATGTTCCTTTCCGCCTTTTGGCGGAGGCGTTTCCCGACAGCCAGGTCCTCAGCTTTGACCTGCCGAAGCATGGGGACCGGAAGGACGGCCCCGTGCTCTGCAAGCCCCCGGTATGCGTCCGGGAGCTGTCCGCCGTTCTGGACTATGCCGAAAGCCGCTGGGAAAACCTAGGGAACCGCTGAATAAAGCAACAAATTGAGCGGCAAAACACAGGATTGGGGAT
>CAJUBX010000002.1 GCA_910585165.1 uncultured Oscillibacter sp.
GGCCCATCTTCACCTCGTGCTTGCCCACGGAGAAGCCGGGGAAGCTGCTCTCCACAATAAACGCGGAGATGCCCTTGGTGCCCTTGGACTTGTCGGTCATGGCGAAGACCACGAACACGTCGGCCACGTAGCCGTTGGTGATGAAGATCTTGGAGCCGTTCATGACGTAGTGGTCGCCCTCCAGCCTGGCCTCGGTCTGGCCCTTGGAGGCGTCGGAGCCGGCGTTGGGCTCGGTCAGGGCGAAAGCGCCCACCTTGTGGCCGGTGGTCAGCATGGGCAGGTACTTCTTCTTCTGCTCCTCGGTGCCGTGGGTGAGAATGGGGTCGCAGCAAAGGCCGTTGTGGGTGGCTACGATGTCGCCGGTGGAGGCACACTGCTTGCTCAGCTCCTCGATGCAGATGGCGGAGGCCAGGGGGTCCGCGCCGGTGCCGCCGTACTCCTTGGGCACGCACATGCCCATGACGCCCAGGTTGAACAGCTTCTCGATGTTCTCCCGGGGATACTCGCTGTTCAGGTCGGTCTCGGCGGCGATGGGCTTCACTTCGTTCTCGGTGAACTCGGCCATCATCTTCCGGATCAGCTGGTGCTCACGGCTCAGATTGAAATCCATGTGATGTTCTCTCCTTATATAAAATTTCTGGGATGCTATATTTGATTGGCTTCGCCGGAATTCACTTCCGGCAAAACACCTCTGCCCGCGCCATGGGGCGCGGTGCCTTTGCCGTGCAAGGGCGAGGGGGTTCAGCGGAGCCGCGTCAAAGGCGCGGCGGAGCGTCTAAGGGGGGACGGCGTCCCCCCTGGACGTTTACTGGATGCCCGCGATGTCCTTGGCAAGCTGCTTCTTGCCCTGGATGTTGCCCTGGCGGGCGATCATGATGCGCTGGGCCTGGGGAGAGCCCGCGCCGTGCATGGACTCGGTGCGGTAGCCGACAGCCGCCGCGCCCAGGCACATGTTCTCCAGGAACCGCATGACGCGCTGGCGGTCCTCGGTGGAAACGCCCTCCCGGGCGGCGAAGAATTTATTGCAGATGTCGCCGATGGTCTCGCCGTTCCGGCCCACCACCGTGTCGGACTCGAAGTCCTTCTGAGAGGGCATGGTGACCATCAGTCCGCCGGCCACGTCCTCGGCCAGGCGCACAATCTCATAGGGGAAGCGGGTGACGTTCTGCTTGCAGACGTTGGCAAGCAGGAGGTCAATCTGGTAGTTCCCCGCCTTGGTCTTGAAGCCCTGGGAGGAGCAGGCGATGCCGCAGCAATACAAGGTCTCGTTCAGGTGGGTCATTTCAATCAGCTTATCCTTCACGGCGGAGGCCTTCTCTACGCCGTTGTACTCCGCGGCAAGAGCCGTGGCTCCGATGACCACGTCGCCAACGCCCACCTTGCACCCGCCGTAGCTCTGGCGGTGGTAGCCCGCGAAGCGCTCCACGATCATCCCGGCGAACTCATACTCGCCGTTTAAGAAGATGTACTCGTTGGGGATGAACACGTGGTCCAGGACCACCAGGGCCTCCTGGCCGCCGAACTTGGCGTTGCCCACGTCGATGGACGCGCCCTCCTCCAGCTTCCGGGTGTCGCAGGACTGGCGGCCGTAGATCATGTACATGCCCTCGGCGTCGGTGGGGCAGGCGAAGGAGACCGCCCAGTCCTTATCCGCCTCGCCCATGGAGATGGTGGGCATGAAGATGTGCCAGTGGGAGTTGATGGAGCCGGTCTGGTGGCACTTCGCGCCGCAGACCACGATGCCGTCGGGCCGGCGCTCCACCACGTGGACGTACATGTCCGGGTCCGCCTGCTGGCTGGGGGCCTTGGAGCGGTCGCCCTTGGGGTCCGTCATGGCTCCGTCCACGGTGAGGTCGTTGTCCTGGACCATGGTGATGAAGTTTTTGAAGTTCTCGTGGTAGTGGGTGCCGTATTTCTCGTCGATCTCATAGGTAGAGGAGAAGACGGCGTTGAAGGCGTCCATGCCCACGCAGCGCTGGAAGCAGGAAGCGGTCTTCTGGCCGAGGAGGCGCTGCATCTTCACCTTGTTGATGAGGTCCTCGGTGGACTGGTGCAGGTGGGTGAAGCGGTTGACGGTGCGGCCCGTCAGGCTGGACTTCACGGTCATGAGGTCCTGGTACTGGGGGTCCTGGGCCAGGGCGTAGGTCATGGCGACGCAGTTGATGGAGGGGCGGATCATGGGGTGGTCCACCCAGTTCTCGATCTTCTCGCCGAACATGTACACCCGGGTCTTCAGCTTCCGCAGGCTCTCGATGTACTCTTGGGGGGTCATTAAGGCCATTTTTTGTTCCTCCTGATTTTATGTGGGGGTTTTCAAATTAGTCGTTGGCAAGGCCCATCAATTCATCCTTGAAGATGCGCTCGTCCATGAGCTTGAGGTCCTCGGCAATTTTGGGCATGAACTCCATCTGGTCCAGCACCTGGGTCTGGAGGTCGATGCCGGGGGCGATTTCGATGAGGGTCACGCCCTCGGGCCGGAGCTCGAACACCGCCCGCTCGGTGACGTACAGCACGGGCTGGTGGACCTTGTTGGCGTAGTCGCCGGAGAAGGTGATGTGCTCCACCTGGTTGACGAACTTCTTCTTCGCGCCCTCCTGGGTGATGACCAGCTTGCCGTCCCGGCACTCGGTCTTGAGGCCCTTGGCGGTGAAGGTGCCGCAGTAGACCACCTTCTTGGCGTTCTGGGTGATGTCGATGAAGCCGCCCGCGCCCGCCAGGCGGGTGCCGAACTTGGAGACGTTCAAATCGCCGTTGGGGGCCGTCTCCGCCAGCCCCAAGAAGGCCACGTCCAGGCCGCCGCCCTGGTAGAAGTCAAACTGGACGTTGTGGTCCAGGATGGCCATGGAGTTGGCCGCGCCGCCGAACTGGGTGCCGCCGTAGGGCACGCCCGCGATGGACCCGGCCTCCACGGTCAGGGTCATCTTGTCGGAGATGCCCTCCTCCGCCGCCACGTTGGCGATTTTCTCCGGCGCGCCGGTGCCCAGGTTCACGATGGCGTCCTGGGGCAGCTCCATGGCCGCCCGGCGGGCCAGAATCTTCTTGGCGTCCAGGGGGATGGAGGGGATGTCGTCCACGGGGATGCGGAACTCGCCGCTGAGGGCCCCGTCGTAGGGCATGCCCAGACACTGGTTGTTGTCCTCCGGGGAGCCCACCACAATGGCGTCCACATAGATGCCGGGGATTTTCACCAGGCGGGGGTCCAGGGTGCCGCCCTGGACGATTTTCTCCACCTGGACCACGACGATGCCGCCGGAGTTCTTGGTGGCCTGGCACTGGGCCGTCACGTCCAGGGGGCCGATCTCCCTATGTACCGTGCAGTTGCCGTACTCGTCGGCGTAGCTGCCCCGGACCAGGCAGACGTTGATGGGGATGGGCTTGTAGAGAAGCCGCTCCTCCCCCTCGATGTTCACGAGCTTTACCAGGTCCTCCTTGGTGCACTCGTTCAGCTTGCCGCCGCCGTTCCGGGGGTCGGCGAAGGTGTAGAGGCCCACGTGGGTGATGGTGCCGATGTTGTGGGCGGCGATGTCCCGGTACATGTGGGTGATGACGCCCTGGGGCAGGTTATAGGCCTCCAGCTTGTTGGCAAGGGCCAGCTCGCCAAGCTTCGCAGCCCGGTCCCAGTGGCCGCCCACCACCCGTCTGCACATGCCCTCGTGGCCGAAGTGGTCGCCGCCGGTGCCGTCCCGGTGGCCCTGGCCCGCAGCGAAAAAGAGGGTCAGGTCCCGGGGGTGCCCGGTTTCCACAAAGCGCTGCTCCAGGGCCTTGGTCAGCGCCTCGGGGCAGGCGCAGCTGACGAAGCCGCCGGTGGAGACGGTGTCGCCGTCCTTGACCAGCAGGGCCGCTTCCTCAGCGGAAATCACGCGAACTTTTTTCATGCTTTTCCAGCTCCCTTTTCTGTGATAGAATGGTTTTACAAGAGAACTACGCCCCCGGCACCGGATTTCTCCACTGCCGCTGCTTCGGCCCGGTATACTGCCAGACCGCAGAGTGGGTTAAAGTTCTTTTGCTTACTTTTACCCCTCGGGCATACGGGATCTCTAAGCGGCAAAGCCGCCAAGAGTCCCCATATCTTTCAAGAAAAGTAAGTCACTTGTTCTGGAAGTGCTTCTCCTTGCGCTTTTCCAGGAACGCGCCCATGCCCTCCTTCTGGTCCTCGGTGGCAAAGCACATGGCGAAGAGCTCGTTCTCCAGGGCGATGCCGTCGTCAATGTCCATCTGGAGCCCCCGGTCGATGCAGGCCTTGGAGTACTTCACGGCAATGGGGGCGTTGACGGCGAAGGACTTGGCCATGGCAATGGCGGAATCCAGCAGGGCCTCGGGGGCGTAAACCTCGTTCACCAGGCCGATGGCCTTGGCCTCCTCCGCGCCGATGACCCTGCCGGAGAAGATCAGCTCCTTGGCCCTTGCGGCGCCGACGCGGCGGGGCAGGCGCTGGGTGCCGGAGAAGCCGGGGGTGATGCCCAGGCCCACCTCGGGCTGGCCGAACTTGGCACCGCCCTTGCCCTCGGCGTTGGGGCCGGCGGCCAGGATGATGTCGCAGGCCATGGCGATCTCGCAGCCGCCGCCCAGGGCGAAGCCGTTCACTGCGGCGATGGTGGGAATCTCCAGCTTCTCGATGCGGCGGAACAGGGCGCTTCCCCGCTGGCCCCACTTGCGGCCCTGGGCCACGTCCATGGGCTTTTGCTCGCCGATGTCCGCCCCGGCCACGAAGGAGCGGCCCTCGCCGGTGAGGATGAAGGCCCGGAGCTCCGCGTCCTTCTCCACCTCGGAAATCAGCGCCTCCAAATCGGCGATGACGGCGGAGTTCAGGGCGTTCAGCGCCTCGGGACGGTTGATGGTGGCAATGCCGATGTTGTCCTTTTTCTCATAGCGAACAGTCTGGTACATGGCTTATGTTCCTCCTTCATTTTTTCGGGGACGGCCCCGTTTTGTCCGATGCATATTATAGCAAACAGCGTGCCAATTCCGCAAGCCGCAGTTTCTGCCGCCGGGGCCAGTTTCCTGTTCACAATGCCAAAAAACCGGAGGGATTTTTCTACGTTTGGACGGAGGCCGCCCCCGGAAATTGGAAGGGCTATTCATTTTTGAATAACCTGCCGGGACAGGGAACGCAGAGCGGAAGGAGGCGGCCTTTGTGAAAACCGCTGGCCCGGGGAGGGACTTTCTGTGTAAACCGCGCAAAACCCGGGAAGAAAGGAGCGGTCTATTCAATAATGAATAGGAGCTATTCAAGGCTGAATAGACCGCCGGGGCGGCGGCGGGGCCCCGGCCGCCGGGGAATAAAAAAATTTTTCTTTTTTTGAAGAATCCGGGAGGGAAAAACCGTACTATAAGCGTCGGACGGCAGAGGCCCGGTATGGACGCGTCCGGCGGGCCTCAGGAAGGGGGTGGCGAGAGGGTGTGGCTTTGATAACAAGGGAGCGGTTTACGGAACTGGTCCTGCAATACGAGCGCCTGGTGTATACCGTCTGCTTCCAGCTGGTCCGGGACGCGGCGGCGGCGGAGGACCTGACCCAGGAGGCCTTTCTTTCCGCCTACCTCCACCGGGAGAGCCTCCCGGAGGGCTATGAGCGGCAGTGGCTCTGCCGCATTGCGGCCAACAAGGCCAAGGACCACCTCCAAAGCGCCTGGAACCGCCGCGCGGTGCTCCCGGGGGAGGAGGAGCTGGCCCGGGGGCTGGCGCCCCCCGCCGAGGAGACGGTGCTGCGGCGCAGCACGGCGGCGGAAATCTTGAAGGCCGTGGAGGAGATGAAGGAGCCCTACCGCCAGGTGTGCCGGCTGTGCCTGGTGGAGGAGCGGTCTCCGGAAGAGGCCGCCCTGGCCCTGGGCAGGCCGGTGAAAACCGTGTACACACAGCTCTCCCGCGGAAAGCGGCTTTTGCGGGAGGCGTTGGAAAGAGGTGGAAGGCATGATATTTCGTGAGGACGGGCATCTGAGCAATGGGGCCCTGGAGGCCCTGGCAAAAAACGAGGACCGCTTCAGCGAGCTGGAGCGGCTGGAAATCGCGGAGCATCTGGCCTTTTGCGGCGAGTGCATGGAACGGTACGCGCTGGCCCTGGAGGGCGGGACCCTGCTGGTCCCGGAGCGCTCCTGCCAAAGGACCCTCTGGGGGCGGATACGGAGCCGGTCCCTCCGGCTGGCCATTGGCCGCTACGCCACCGCCGCGGCCGCCGTGGCCCTGGCCCTCACCGTCCTGTGGGGCGGCGCGGGGGCGGAGCTTCCCCGCCCGGTCTTCCCGGAGGAGCGGCCCAGCGTCTCCCGGCAGCTGACGGGGCTGACGGGGGAGATTGGCGATTCCCTGCGGCAGACCGTAGGCGGTTTGTCGGATTTCTTTGACGGGCTCCGGCCCGGTCAGCTGATAGAAGGAGGAAACAAGGCATGAGATTTATCCGAAAATCCCTGGGGAGCCTGTGGCACCTGGCTTGCGCCTGCGTCCCCGGCTGCGGGCAGATGTGCCAGGGGTACATGAAGCGGGGCATCTCCCAGACGATCATTTTCTGCGCGGTGGTCTTCATCGCGGTGTTCCTGGAGATGGGGGTGCTGGCGGTGCTGATGATCCCGCTGTGGGTGTATTCCTTTTTTGACAGCTACAACCTCCGCCGCCTGATCCGGGAGGGGATGGCCCCGGAGGACGACTACCTCTTCGGCCTGTCGGAGATGGACGCGCAGAAGCTCAATCGCATCCTCAGCCGCCGGGGGAGCCTCATCGGCTGGATTCTCATCGCGGTGGGCCTTTACAATGTGTACCAGATTTTCGCCCGGCGCATCCTGGGAGCCCTGAGCGACCTGTTTCCCTTCTTCGACTGGGTTTACGGGCTGCTGGTCTGGGATATGCCCCGCATCCTGGGAACGGTGCTGATTATCGCCCTGGGGCTGTGGTTCATCAAGGGGCCCAAGGCCCCCGCGGACGACGGCCCCGCCTACGCGCCGCCTAGGGGACCGGAGGTCCCGCCGAAGATGAAGGAGACCCCCTGGACCAAGGCGGAGGAGGCGTTCCATGAGGAGCCGGAGCCCCGGGCCCCGGAGGCCCCCCAGACGGAGACGGCGGCGGAGCCCGTCCCGGTGACGCTGGAATGGAAGTCCGAATTCAATGTGGAGAAATTCGAGAAGGAGCTCCGGGAGAAGGAGGCGGGCCATGACGGCGAGTGACCAGGGGGCCCGGCCGGCGCGCCGGGCGGGAACCCTGACCCTGGGCGTGGTTCTGGTGGCGGCGGGAACCGCCATGCTGGTTTCCCTGTTCTGGCCCGCTCTTGAAGCCGAACGGCTGCTGAAAGCCTCCCCGCTGATTCTGATCCTGCTGGGCGTGGAGGTGCTGTTTGCCGCCAGGGGCGGCGGAAAGGTCAAGTACGACTGGGTGGGGATGCTTTTGTGCGTGGTCCTGGTGGGGGCGGGCATGGTGTTCTATGCCGCCGCCCGGGCCTATGAGAGCGGGGCGTATACCCAGGTCTACGACTGCTCCCGCTGGGCGGACGAGACGGGCTTTCGCATGGAATATGAATATTTCAACGGCTTCGACTCCCATACGCTGTACCTGGAAAAGGGCGACCTGCTGCGGACGCAGGCCAGCGCCCGCAGCGGCGCGCTGGAGGCGGAGGTCAGCGGCGAGGACGGGGAGACGCTGTTTGAGGCGGCCACCTTGAACGGGGAGCGGTCCTTCCGGGTCCCCAGGAGCGGGGATTACACCATTCTGGTCCATGGGCGGGGGGCCGCCGGAGGCTTCGCCTTTGAGAGAATCCCGGCGGCGGAGGAGGATTTGGAGGCCCCGGCGGAGCCGGAAGCCCCGGAGGCCCCGGAACTGCCGCCGGAGGAGGACCCCTGAACAACGAACAGGCCGGAGGGCGGAAACGCCCTCCGGCCTCAGGCTGCCAAGAAACCTGCAGGAGTCATTCAACGGGAAGGAAGGGTGTGTGCGGGAAACCCAGGAAGGGTTTCCTGCACCATTGAAATCCTAAATTTTCAGAACTTCAAAAAGTTCTGAAAATTTATAGCAGCTTGTCGAAAAGGCTTTTTCGACAAGCTGGGGCCGGAGGGCGAACCGCCCTCCGGCCTGGTTTCATTCCCTGATCTTCCGCTCCAAGGTCACGATTACGCCCATGCCCATCGCCATATTGGGGCTCTGGGCCGCCAGCCGCCAGCCCTCCCTGGCAAGCTGGTTCAGGACCTTCTCCATCTCCCTGACGCCCATGGTCAAAACCTTATACTCGTACATGCTGCGTTCCTCCTAATAAGATGTATTTTTCTATTACAGGGCCGGGCCCCTCCGGGCCGATTCCCCCTGCCTGCCCAGCCGGATGCACTCCAGGGTGTAGGTCACCTGCATTACCCCCCAGACCAGCAGGAGGATAAAAGCGGGGAGGACGCTCATCTCGAAGACCATGCTTAAAATGACCAGGACCAGCCACAGCCCCAGGCAGAAGCGGCCCGTGACCGTATAGGCCCGGTAGCACGCCTGGCCAATCTGCCGCCGCTCCGACTCGTCGCAGCTGTCCAGCCACTTCTTCTGGAATTTCGCGTCGTAGACGCTGCCGTGCTTTTCCGGGTTCATCCGGCGTTCCAGGTCCACAACCTTCTGCTGGGCAAAGATCACCAGGCCGCAGGAGAGGAGAAACACCCCCACCGCAGGCAGGGCGTCGATTCCCTTGTCCAGCCAGTAAACGCAGTACGCCGCCAGGAAAAAGAGGTTTATGAGCAGCTGCACGGCGGTGAGGAGCAGCACCCGGCTCAGGGTGATATCAATGGACTCGGAGGTCTCGTCCTCGTCCCCGCCGCCCCAGGCGGCGAACTTCTTCGCGGCGGAGCGGTAGAGAAGAAAGCAGCTCCCCAGGGTGATTGCGGAGGTGACGGGAATGCCCCAGGGGGTGGCGGCCTCCAGCGCGGCGTTCAGCCCCTCCGTCAGGGCGGCGGTATCCAGGCCCAGGCCCCGGCTCACGCCGAGGACGAAGCCGATGGCGCCCCCGCCCAGCAGGGAGCCCAGCATGGTCAGGGCAAATTTCGGCAGGGCCTTCCGGTTCTCGCTTTTCTCGCGCTTGCTCTCATGCATGGGATTCGTCCTCCTGATACGTAAAAATATCCTCGACCCGCGTTCCGCAGATCTTCGCCAGCTTTAAAGCCAGCGTCACCGAGGGGGAGTAATCCCCCCGCTCAATCTGGCTGATGGTCTGCCGGGAGACCCCTGCAAGACGCCCCAGCTCCTGCTGGTTCAGCCCCAGGCGGGCACGGTGCTCCTTCAGCCGGTTATATAAGGGCATGAACAGGCTCCTTTCTTTTGACAAGGCAGATTGTCAGTTTGACAAGCATCGTTGTCAAACTGAGTATAACGCTGACAAGGAAAGTTGTCAAGAGGAAATTTACAAAACCCCCTCCGAACATTCGGAGGGGGTTTTTGCTCAGGGGTCTCGCCATTTTTTCGGGGGGATGCGCCGGGCCTTCAATCGCTGCCTGACAAAGTCCCGGAACAGGGCGTACAGCACCGAGCACAGGGGGATGAAAAACAGCATTCCCGCAATGCCCATCAGCTTGCCGCCCAAGGTCACCGCCGCCAGGACCCAGATGGAGGGCAGGCCCACGGAGCCGCCCACCACATGGGGGTAAATCAGGTTGCCCTCGATCTGCTGGAGGACCAGGAACAGCGCCACAAAGCCCAACGCCTGCCAGGGGTTCGTCACGGCGATGAGCAGCGCCCCCACCACGCAGCCGATGAAGGCCCCCACCACGGGAATCAGGGCCGTCAGGGCAATCAGCACCCCCACCAGCAGGGCGTAGGGCATGCGGAAGATGGTCATGGCCGCCACGAACAGCGTGCCCAAAATCACCGCCTCCACACACTGGCCGGAGAGGAAGCTGGAGAAGGTGCGGCCGGAGAGGCGGAGGACCTCCAGGGCCTTTCCGGCCCAGGACTCCGGGAGAAGGGCGTAGAGCACCTGCCGGCCTTGGCGGGCCAGGCGCTCCTTTTGCAGGAGAATGTAGAAGGAGAAAATCAGACCGATGACAAAGGTGCTGACCCCGCTGACCACGCCGCCGATGAGCACCCCGCCGGAGGACACCAGCCCGCCGCCCCAGTCCCGGGCCAGGGAGACCGCCTTCTCGGAAAGGGCCTTCCAGTCGAATTGGATATCCGCCGCCAGGGTCTCCAGCTGGGGAAGCCAGCTCTCCAGCGCCGCCAGCTGCTCCTGAACACGCTGGAGGGCGGCGGGAAGCTGGCCGGTGACGGAGCGGACCGCGTCCCCGACGCCGGGGCCGATGACCAGGGCCGCCAGCGTCACCACGCCGGTTACGGCGGCCAGGGTCAGAACCAGGGCCAGGGGGCGGCGGAGGGGCTTCCAGCGCTTCCCCCGGGGGAGGAGGGACTCGACGGCCCGCATGGGGACGTTCAAAATAAAGGCGATGGCCCCGCCCATCAGAAAGGGGGACAAAACCCCCAGGGCCCACCGCAGGGCCCCCATGACGGCGGGGAGGTTTTGCAGGGCGCAGAAAAAGGCCACCCCGCCGCAGACCACCGCCAGCCGCTGCTTGATTTGATCCCGGTTCCAGTCCATGGCTCAGCTCCGGCGGTATTCTTCCGCCAGCTGCAAATAGCCCTGGGCGGAGGCGCGGTTGGAGGCGATCTCCGCCTCCGTCAGGGGGCGGACCACTTTGGCGGGGCTGCCCAAAATCATGGACCCGGCGGGAGCGTCCAGCTTTCCTGTCACCAGAGACCCCGCCCCCACGATGCAGTCGCTGCCGATGCGGGCCCCGTTGAGAACGACGGCCCCCATGCCGATGAGGACGTTGTCCCCCACGGTGCAGCCGTGGACAATGGCCCCGTGGCCGATGGTGCAGCCCGCGCCCACGCGGGTCTTTTCGTGGAGGACGGCGCAGTCCTGGATATTGGTGTTTTCGCCGACGGTGACGGCCCCGTCATCCCCCCGGAGAACGGCGTTGTACCAGACGCTGACGCCCCTGCCCAGGGTCACGTCGCCGCTGACCTTCGCGCCCTCGCAGATCAGCACCTCGGGGGTGGTTTCCTGAAGCTTATATGCCATGGCGGTTTCCTCGTTTCCTTATGTGATTCGCCGGGTCAAAAGCCGGGAGCGAAATTCCCGTCCACGAAGATGGGAACCTCCCTGCCGTCCCGGGTGGTTCCCGTGATGGAGAGGTCCGGGGTGCCCACCATGAAATCCACATGGGTGATGGAGTCGTTGAGGCCCCGGGCCTTCAGCTCGTCCTTGCTCATGTTCTGCCCGCCCTCCAGGCAGGGGTACGCCTCGCCGAAGGCGATGTGGCAGGCGGCGTTCTCGTCAAACAACGTGTTGTAGTACAAAAGGTTCTGGTTGGAGATGGGGCTGTCGTAAGGAACCAGGGCCACCTCGCCGAAATAGGCCGCGCCCTCGTCCACGGAAATGGCGGCTTTCAAGGTCTCCTCCCCCTGCTCCGCCCGGGCCTCCACGATTTTGCCCTCCTTGACCTCGAAGCGGAATTTGTCAATGACGTTTCCGTCGTGGACCAGGGGCATGGAAGCCACCACCACGCCGCTGGCCCCGGTTTTCAGGGGAGAGGTGAAAATCTCCTCCGTGGGGATGTTGGCGATATAGCTCCGGCCCGCCAGGGTGCGGTCGGCGCCGCTCTCCCAGATGTGGCCCTCGGGAAGCTCCACGGTCAGGTCCGTGCCCAGGGCGTTTTGATAGTGCAGGGATTTGAGATGCAGGGCGTTGAGCTTTTCAAGGCGCGTTTCCAGGGTGGCCAGGTGCTCCTGCCAGCGGTCCACGGCTTTGCCGTCGCCATTGACCCGGACGGCGGCGAAAATCGCGTCCCACAGGGCGGAGACCGCCTCCGCCTCCCCCTTGCCCGGGAAGACCCGGGCCGCCCAGGAGGGAATGGGGATGGAGGCGATGCACCAGGGAAAGCCGCCGCACATCTGGAGGCGGTCGAAATCCTTCAGCGCCTTGCCGCCGGCCTGCTGGGCGCGGATAATCCGCCTGGAGTCCACGCCCTTTAAATTCTCCGGGTCCGAGGCGGAGATGGCCAGATACGCCGCGCCCTCCAGGGCCTGGTCGTTGAAAAAGTGCCGCCGCCAGAGGGGGACGGTATCGAAGACCTCCTCCGAGGCGCGGAGGTACTTCATCCGGGTTATGGCGTCGTCGGTCCAGTTCATCACCACCTCGCAGCACCCGGCGGCGTAAGCTTCCTCCGCGCAGAGGCGGGCGAAGGGGGCGCACTCCACCGGGGAGGAGATCACCATCCGCTGGCCGGGATAGGGGTTCAGGCCCACCCGGACCAGAAGACGGGCGTATTCACGGAGCTTCGTTTCCATGTTTCGGGTCCTTCCTTTCCAATCATATGGAAATGATATTATGTGCGATTATAGAGCATTTTAACATGGAAGTAAAGACGGGGCGGCGCGGGATTTAAAAAACATTCACAAATTTTCCGCCCGGCGGGGAATTCGGATTTTTGGAAGGAACCGGAATCCGGCCCGAAAAAAAGCCCCCGTGGGGGCTTTTTTCAGGCCGGGTGGGCGGCGGTCTCCCGGTCCAGGCGGAACAGCAGCGTCAGGCACCACAGGCCCGCCAGGCCCACCAGGGTATAAATGAGCCGAGAGAACACCGCCAGCTGGCCGCCGAACAGCCAGGCCACCGTGTCGAAGCCGAAGAGGCCGATGCCGCCCCAGTTCAGCGCGCCGATCACCGCCAGCAATACGGCGATTTTGTCAATTGCCATGGAAATCCCTCCAATCCTGTCGAGATGAGACCTAGTCTGCCCGGAAAGAGGGAGAATTAGAGCTGGAAAAAATTTCGCGCCGTTTCGCGCTTTTCCGGCGGGGGCTTTTCCG
This sequence comes from uncultured Oscillibacter sp., assembly GCA_910585165.1. GTDB lineage: Bacteria > Bacillota > Clostridia > Oscillospirales > Oscillospiraceae > Oscillibacter. Next base: position 12,809 of record CAJUBX010000002.1, read on the forward strand.
GCGGCGCCTCCTCAAAGCTCCACCGTCTGGCCGGGGGTGAGGAAGCAGAGAATGCGGCGGACCACGGGACGCTCCAAAACCCGGGCCAGGGCCAGACTGTACGCCTCCAGCTGGGGGCGGTAGCGCTCCGCCCGGTCCGCCACGTCCCGCCCGGTGAAGACGTGGTCCGTTTTGAAGTCCACCACCGCCAGGCCCTCCGGCGTTTCAAAGCACAGGTCCGCCACGCCCTGGAGAAGGACGGAGTCCTCCTCCGCCGCCAGGGGGTCTACCTCCCGGGCGGGAATCAGAAGGGTGAAGCGGTACTCCCGGAGAAGGCGGGGGCTGCGGCGGATTTCCTCCGCCAGGGGAGAGGCCAGCAGGCGGCGGAGGGCCGGAACGTCCACCGCTTCGGCCTGCCGGGGGGTGAGAAGGCCCTTTTGCTCCAGGGCGGCGATCTGGGCGGGCACATCGTCCCGGCAGAAATCCAGGTACTGGAGCACCAGGTGGGTGGCGGAGCCCCGCTCCGCCGAGGTGAGGCCCCGTTGCTCCCGGCGGAACCGGGGCTGGGAGAGGGGGCGGAGATAGGGGGTATGGGCGGCATTTTCCGCGATCTCCTGGTCCAGGGGGCGGCCCTTGAGCTGGGTGGCCGTCAGCTTGGCGGGAAGGGCGCTTTCCCGCTGATAGGGATAGGCAAAGGCGAGGAGGGCGGGGTCGAAGGCGGGGGCGGCGGCCCCCTCCTCCCGGGAGAGGCCGGGGCGGGGGGGCGGGTCCCGGAAGTCCCCGGCGTCGTGGACCGCGATTTCCCAGGGCGCGCCGGAGCAGGGGGCCAAGGGAACCTCCCCGCCCGCCAGAGAGCGGAGGGGCTCCGCCTCCGGGCGGCACAAAAGGGGCAGCAGCAGCCACTCGCCGAAGGTCCGGCAGGCGGCCACGGCCTCCGGCGCGGCGGGACAGGCGGCGCAGGCCGCCAGCCGCTGGAGGCGGGTTTCCGCGAAGTAGAGGGAGTGAATGAGAATGAGCTTTTCCTTGGGGCGGGTCATGGCCACGTACAAAACCCGCTGCTCCTCCGCCAGGTTCTCCCGGCGGAGAGTCTCCTCAATGGCGGCGCGGGCCAGGGTGGGATAGCGGATTTTCCGCTCCAGATCCACCCGGCGGGGCCCCAGGCCCAGGGAGGGGTGGACCAGGACGGAGGCGTCGAAGTCCTGGCGGGAAAAGGCGTGGTCCAGGTCCGCCAGAAGGACGATGGGGAACTCCAGGCCCTTGGACTTGTGGATGCTCATAAGGCGGACGCCTCCCGCCGCAGCGGCGGAGGAAGCGGCGGAGGGGGCCTTCCCCTCCTCCAGCAGGCGGCGGAGCTGGGCGGTGAAGGCGAACAGGCCCCGGCAGCCCCCGGACTCGAATCTCTCCGCCTGCCGGGCCAGGGCGATGAGGTTCTCCCGGCGCTCCAGCCCCCGGTCCATCGCCCCGTAGAGGCCCAGGAGGTTCAGCGTATTGTAGATATGCCAGAGGAGGCGGTGGACGCTCATGTCCCGGGCGGCCAGGCGGAAGGCGTTCAGCGTCTCCAAAAAGGCGGCGCAGTCCGCCTCCCCCGAGGCGGCCACCGCGTCGTAAAACCCGCCGTCCGGAGCGGCGGCCCGGATTTCCGCCAGGCGGTCCGGCGTGAAGCCGAAAATGGGGGAGCGGAGAACGGAAATCAGGGGCACGTCCTGCCGGGGATTGTCGATGATCTCCAGCAGGGCCACGGCGGTGGAGACCTCCATAGTGTCGAAAAAGCCGCTCTCCTCCTGAAAGGAGCAGGGCACCTCCTGCTCCGCAAGAGCCGCCGCGAAGGCCGCCGAGCGGCTTCCCGGGGAGCGCATGAGAATGACGATATCCTCCGGCTTGCAGGGGCGGAGGCCGCCGCCGGGGTCCGTGACGGGATACCCCTCGTCCAGCAGGCGGCGGATGCGCAGGGCGGCGAAGCGGGCCTCGGCGGTGAGCTTCTTCACCGGGCGGGGGTCCTCCGCCGACTTCTGGCGGGCGGTGAGCAGGTGATACTCCGTTTGGCAGTCCGGCCGGGGCGGATAGTACTCCGCGCCAAAGTGGAGGGCCGCGTCCTCATCGTATTCAAGCTCGCCCATTTCTACGGAAAGTATATTTTCAAAGACAAAGTTGGCGGCGTCCAGAATTTCCCGGCGGGAGCGGAAGTTCCAAGAGAGGGTGATCTTCCGGTCCTCGCCCTCCCGGGCCTCGGCATGGGGCTTGAAGGCGGCGTACTTCCGAAGGAAAATGGCGGGGTCCGCCAGGCGGAAGCGGTAGATGCTCTGCTTCACGTCGCCCACGGTAAAGAGGTTTTTCCCGCCCTTGGAGACCGCCCGGAAAATGGCGTTTTGGACCTCGTTGGTATCCTGGTACTCATCCACCAGAATCTCCGCGTAGCGGGCGGAGACCTGCTCCCCCAGCTCCGTGGGGGTCCCGTCCGGGGCCGTCAGAAGGGCCAGGGCCAGGTGCTCCTGGTCCGAGAAGTCGGCGGCGTTCAGCCGGAGCTTCTCCGCCCGGAAGGCAGCGGCAAAGTCCGCCGTCAAATCAAGAAGCGCCAGCATGGCGGGGGCCACGGCCCTAAGGTCCTCCAAGGCCTCCTCCCCGGAGACGTCCAGCCAGGCGAGAAGGGGCTTCAAGGCGGACTTGGCCCCCTCCCAGGTCCGCTTCAGGGTGACTGCCAGGGGGTCGTCCTTCCGGCCCCGGGGGGTGGCGAGGCGGGGGAAGGGGACGGCGGCAAGCTCCCGGGCGGAGGCCCAGTTTGGCGCTTCGCTCAGCGCCTGAAAGCCCCGGGCGGACTCCAGGAATTTCGCGCCGAAGCCGGAGGCCAGGGCCGCGTCCCCCTCCGTCCGCCCCGCGGCCCGGCGAAGCTCCGCCGCCCAGTGGGCGGCCCGCCGCCGGATGGAGGCGAGAAGGGCCTGGGCGTAGGGGGTCTCGTCGAAGGAGGCGGCGGGGACCTCCCAGGCGGCGCGGCTTTGGCGGAGCCAGCCCTCCGGGGAGGCGTGGCTCTGGAGCTTGCCGTAAAGCTCCAAAACCAGCTCCGCCAAGGCGGTATCGTCCCGGCCCGCCCCCAGGGTGTCCGCCAGCTGCTCGCCGCCGGGGGTGAGGGCTTCGTAAAAGCCGGAGAGGACCCGGTCCAGACAGCGGCGGCGGATCAGCGCCGCCTCCCCCTCGTCCAGGACGCGAAAGTCCGGGGTCAGGGCGTGCCTGTCCTCCTCCCTGGCCAGGAGGTGGGTGTTCTCCCGGAGGAGGGCGGTGCAGAAGGCGTCCACCGTCTTGATATCCGCCCGGTAGACCCGGAGGAGCTGGCGGCGCAGGTGCAGGTCCCCCGGGCTTTCCCCCATGCGGCGGCTGAGCTCGGCGGCGATTTTGCCCCGGAGCTCCGCCGCGGCGGCCCGGGTATAGGTGATGATCAAAAAGTCGTCCACATTATACCGCTCCTGCGTCACATAGCGGAACAGGCGGTCCACCAGGACACGGGTCTTGCCGGAGCCGGCGGCGGCGGAGACCAGCAGGCTCCCGCCCCGGTTCTCCACGGCGGAGCGCTGTTGGGGGGTGAGGGTTACGGGCATGTCAGTCCGCCTCCTTTCCTTCAATTTCCCGCCAGAACTCCTCCGGCTTTACCGGGAGGATGTAGTTCAGGCGGTCCCGGTCCCGGCCGTCCTGAAAGTGGCAGGCGGGGGCCCAGTCGCAGAAGCGGCAGGGGCTGTCCTCCTCCGTATGGCAGCAGGGGTCCGCGTCGATGTTGCCCTGGCGGACCTCCCGGGCGATGTCATGGAGAAGGGTTTCCACGTACTTCCCCAGCCTGCCCAGCTGGGCGGCGGAGGCAAGGCTCCCGGAGAGGTCCCCGTTTTTGTTCACCCGGAGGGGAAGGTAGCGGGGGGCGGTAAGGGCCTCGTGCTCCATGGCCTGGAGGACCTGGGGCTCCGCCAGGAGAAGACCGGAGCGGCGGAGCTGCTTTTCCCGCTCCGCCTGGAGCTTTTCCGGGGGGATGTTCCGCTGGGCGGTGAGAATCCCGTCCCGGGCGGGGAGGTAGAGCACCCCGGCGGGCTCGATCTCTGCGCCGAAGCGGGCCCCCCCGGTCTTCTGGAGGGTAAAGAGGTAGAGGAGCATCTGGAGGTCCAGGCCCATGCGGACCGCCGAGAGGTCGAAGGACTTCTTCCCGGACTTATAGTCCACCACCCGGAGGTAGAGCCTTCCGCCCTTCAGCCAGCCGTCCACCCGGTCCACCTTGCCCCCCACCCGGAGCTCCCCGTCCGGCTCCGAAATCACCACGGCGGGAAGGTCCGCGCCGTCCCCAAAGGACAGCTCGAAGGCCAGGGGTACGAAATCGGAGCAGCGAAGCTCCTCCGCCGCCTGATCGACAATGGCATAGGCGGCGGCGCACAGGCGGGCGAAGAGATAGCGGAAGCGGGCGTTCCGGTTCTGGAAATTCCGAAGCTCCTGCCGGACGTACTCGTCTATGTATTTGCGGACCAGGGCGTGGAGGGTTTCCTGGTCCACCTGGGCGAAGCCCCCCAGGGACTGGACCTCCCGGGCGGCATGCTCCAAAAGGAAGTGGAGGAAGGAGCCGATCTGCGGCGCGTCGAAGGCGGCGGGGGTCCGGGGCCGGGCCTTGAGGCCGTACTGCATGAAGTAGGAAAAATGGCAGGTGCGGATGCGCTCCAGCCGGGAGGCGCTCATGCTGATCCGCTCCCCGTAGAGGGCCCGGACGGCCCGGGGAGACAGGGACCCCCGGGTCTGGGCCGCGGCCCGGGCCATGGCCTCCAGCCGGGGGCGGAAGGCGGAAACCTCCTCCAGCCGGCGCCAGAGCGCCCCGCCGGGGACGGCGGACTCCAGGGCCGGGAGGGGGGCCGTCAGGCGGTAGGGCCTGGAGGCGGGCTCCCGCTCTATGCGCAGGGCGGGAAACAAAGCCAGCAGGCGGTCCACCACAAAGGCGGGGCGGAGCTCCGCCCCGGAGACGTCGGACACGGGCCAGCTGACCGTCAGGCCCTCCGTGGGCTGGGCCAGGGCGGCATAGAGGTTCTGGAGCTCAATCCCCATCTGGTCCATGCCGGTGGGGGCCAGCTCCACGCCCCGCCGGGCCAGCTCCTCCCGGTCGTCCTCGTTCAAAATGCCGCCGCCCTGGCCGGGGGAGGGGAGCACGTGGTCGTTGGCCCCCAGGAGAAAAAGGTATTTGGCGGTGTGGCGGTCGTTCCGGGCAATCCCCGAGACCTGGACCTGGTCCAAAGAGACGGGGATGGTGCCCACGCTGTACTCCGTCAGCACCTGGCGCAGAAGCCGGGTGAACTCCTCCAGCTCCATGGGCTCCTCCCCCAGGATTTCCACAAACTGGTCCAGCACGCCGCAGAGAATCTCCCAGAGCTGGGCGGTCTCCTCCGCCTCCTGAAGGCGGCCCGCCTGGGCCTGGGATTTCATCTGGGCCTCCAGAGCGTCCTGGAGATGGAGCTCCTCCATGAAGCCGTAAAGGGCGCCGACCTTTTCGGCGGCGGTTTCGCCGGCCTTCAGCCCCTCCGCCAGGCGGGAGAGAGGCTCCCGGACCCGGCGGCGCAGGGCGTTGACCTGGGAAAGCCGCTCCTCCCGCCCGGGGGTCCAGGGAGCCCCGTAGCCGTCCGGGTTCTCCGCCCAGTCCACGTCCCGCAGCCACATGCCGCCGTGGATCTCCCACTTTAAGACGTAGTTTTCAAGAAGGTCGCACTCCTCCGGGCTGAGGCCGGCCAGGCCGGTTTTCAGCCAGCGGAACATATCGTCGTACTCATACCCTCCGCCGGCGGAGGCCAGAACCCCGGTGAGAAGGCTGAGGGCCGGCTTTTCCAGAATGTCGCTGCGGCGGCTGAGGTAGGCGGGAATCTCATAGCGCTCGAAAACCGTCTCGATGACGGACTCGTACTCCTCCATATTCCGGGCGGCCACCGTAATATCCCGGCAGCGGCACTTCCCCTCCGCCAGGAGGCGGCGGATGGCGGCGGCGGCCTGCTCCACCTCGGAAAAAGCCGTGTCCGCCTGGAGAAGCCGGATTTGGGCGCAGTCCCCTTCGTAAGCGGCGGTTTCACCGAAAAAGCAGCGCTCCAGATGGCCCAGGGCGGAGCCGTCCCAGGCGGCGAGACGCTCGATTTTGACCGGCTTTCCCTCCCGCTCCGCCAGGCGGCGGAGACGGTCCAGGGTGCGCAGGGAGGCCTCGAAAATCTCCTCCCGGCTGCCGGGCTCCCCCAGGAGGGTGACGGTAAGGGAGTGGGCCTGGCGGAGGAGGATGGAGAGGCAGCGGCGCTCCTGGGCGGTGAAGTAGGTGAAGCCGTCGATGTAAATGTCCTTATCCAGGGCGCAGCCCGACTGCTCCAGGCTGTCGCAGAGCTTGGTCATCCGGTCCCGGGCGTCCAGCCCCGGGCGGAGAAGGCGGGCCTCGTAGGCGGCGTAGAGCAGACTCAGGTCCCGGAGCTTATCATGGGTGGCCCCGGTAATGGCCTGGGACTGCTCGTAAAGGGCTTCCGGGGAGACCTCGTAGCAGCGCAGCTCGTCAAAAAGGTCCAGAAGCTGGCGGAGAAAGGCCGACTTCCGGGAGGGGCGGCGGTAGACCGTCAGCTCCGGCAGGACCTCCAAAAGGGCCTTTTCCAGGGTGAGGAGCTTGCCCCCCGCGTCCAGCGTCACCTGGGCCGCGCCGCCGGTGACGGCGAGGACCCGGTCCGAGAGGCGGCGGAAGCTCAAAACCTCCGCAAAGCGGCTGGCGGCGTCGCCGCAGGCCCGGCAAAGGTCCACCTCCGCCTGGTGGGAGGCGTGCTCCGGGACCAGGAGAATCTGATCCCGTCCCCCGGGATGGGCGGCGATGCGCTCCAGCACCGCCGTGGATTTGCCGGTTTTCGCCCGGCCGGTCAGCAGGGTCAGCATAGAGAGGCCTCCTTGGGTTTTCTTGTGGAACAGTATAGCATGTTTTTCCGCCGGGGGGAGAAAAAATTTTTTTCCGGTTGTACGGGACCGTGCAACTATCCCCGGCGGCGGCGGGGGGATATGAGGGGGAATGGAAGATGGAACGGGCAAAGGAAATCCGGGAGTTCTGCGCCGCCTACCTGCGGACCATGGACCCGGAGCAGGCGGCCCAGGCTGCGGGCCGGGAGGACGGCTTCGCCCTGCTGGGACGGAAAAGCGTCCGGCGGAGGTTGGAAAACATGCGGGGCGCTGCGGCGGGAGAGCTGCGGCGGGAGGACGCTCTGCGGCGGCTGGCACAGCTGGCCTTCGGCCGGGCCAACGACGCGGCGCGGCTGGCCCTTTCCCCCAGGGAGGCGGACCCGGGGGAGCTGGACCTCTCCGCCGTGGCGGAGCTGAAGGTCACGGACAAGGGCGGAGTGGAAATCAAGCTGGTGGACCGGGTGCGGGCCCTGGAGACGCTGTGCTCCCTGCTGGACGGCGGCGGAGGCGGCGGGGCCGAGGAGCTGTACCGGGCCCTGGAGGACGCCGCCGGGCAGGTGGAGGAGGCCGGAGGCTATGGCGGCTAAGGGACTGCGGCTTTCGGCAAAGCAGCTCCAGCTCCTGACCTGGTGGCAGAGCCCGAAGTGGGAGGCCGTGGTCTGCGACGGGGCGGTGCGGAGCGGGAAGACCTTCGCCATGGGACTGGGCTTTTTCCTGTGGGCCCAGGCGGAGTTTGACGGCAGACAGTTCGGCATCTGCGGGAAAACCATCGCCTCGGTGCGGCGGAACCTCTTGTCGGAGCTGGCCCCTTACCTGCGGCGGCTGGGCATGGAGGTGCGGGAGCGGCGGGGGGAAAACCTGTTGTCCGTGCGGTTCCGGGGGCACGAAAACCGCTTTTTGCTCTTCGGCGGGCGGGACGAGTCCAGCGCGGCGCTGATTCAGGGCAGCACCCTGGCGGGGGTGCTGCTGGACGAGGCGGCGCTGATGCCCCGCTCCTTCGTGGAACAGGCCGCCGCCCGATGCAGCGTGGCGGGAAGCCGGCTGTGGTTCAACTGCAACCCGGAGGGGCCCCGCCACTGGTTTTACCAGGAGTGGATCTTGAAGGCGGAGGAGCGGCGGGCCCTGCGGCTTCACTTCACCATGGAGGACAACCCCGCCCTGACGGAGCGCATCCGGGAGCGCTACCGGCGCAACTACTCCGGGGCCTTCTACCGCCGGTTCGTGCTGGGGGAGTGGACGGCGGCGGAGGGGCTGGTATACGACTTCTTCGACCCCCGGCGGGACGCGGCAAAGGTCCCGGAGGACGGCTTTTCCGCCTGGCGGATTTCCGCCGACTACGGAACGGTGAACCCCGCCTCCTTCGGCCTGTGGGGACTGCGGGAGGGAGTCTGGTACCGGGTGAAGGAGTTTTACTACGACTCCCGGAAGGCCGGGCGGCAGAAAACCGACGCGGAGTACGCCGAGGACCTGGAGCGCCTGGCGGGGGGACGGGAAATCCAGAGGGTGATTGCGGACCCGTCGGCGGCCAGCTTCATCGAGGCGCTGCGGCGGCGGGGGTTCCGGGCGGTAAAGGCGGATAACGACGTTGCCGACGGCGTGCGGGTGACGGCGGACATGCTCCGGCAGGGGCGGATTGTAATTTGCAGGCCCTGCGGGGACTGCCTGCGGGAAATCGCCCAGTACTGCTGGGAGCAGCGGGGAGAACGGGACGCGCCCCGGAAAAAGGACGACCACGCCATGGACGACATGCGGTACTTCGCCATGGATTTGGCGGGGGACCGGGAGGAGGACGGGTTTTTGGCGCTGGCGGTGGAGCGGGAGAGCAGTTTTGAGAGGAGATGAGGCTTTGAAGCGGCGGAACAAGCGGCGGGCCGGAGGACAGGAGATTCCCCCGGCGGCGGCGCAACTGCGGAACTGGGAGAAGCACCCCTTCGGCATGCTGGGGGAGTACGCGCCGCTGCGCAGCGGGGAGGCGCGGCTGTACCGGGCGGTGCGGGAGGCCGTGCCGGTGGTGGACGCGGCCATTTACAAGCTGATCCGCATGGCGGGGGGACTGGCGGTCTCCTGCGGGGACCGGGAGGCGGAGCGGGAGCTGGGGGAATTTCTGCGGACCGTCCCCGCAGGGCGGGGACAGCACGGGCTGAACGCCTTTTTGGACAGCTACCTGGATTCCCTTCTGACCTGCGGCCGGGCGGTGGGGGAAATCGTCCCCGCCGCCGGGAACCGGGGGATCGCCGCCCTTCTCTGCGGGCGGGTGGAGGATATCGAAATCCGGGAGGGGGAGAATCCCCTGGCCTTCTCCGTCTGGGGGCCGGACGAGAGGGGAAGGATGGCGGAGCTTCCCTACCAGAACCTGATTTTATTCACGCCGCTGAACCCGGAGGCGGAGAACCCCTACGGCGTGTCCCTTCTGCGGTCCCTGCCCTTCCTGGCGGACATCCTGATGAAGATTTACCACACCGTGGGGGTGAACTGGGAGCGGTGCGGAAACCTGCGGTTCGCCGTCACCTGCCAGGGCGGGCAGGGCGCCGCCGAACGGGGCAGGCTCCTGGCCGGGGAGTGGTCCCGGGCCATGCGGGAGACCCGGGGCGGCAGCGTGCGGGACTTCGTGGCGGCGGGAGACGTGGACATCCGGGTCATCGGCGCCGACGCGCCGGTGCTGGACAGCCAGGTCCCCGTGCGGCAGATTCTGGAGCAGATTGTGGCAAAGACGGGCATCCCGCCCTTTATGCTGGGCCTGAGCTGGAACTCCACGGAGCGGATGAGCAGCCAGCAGGCGGACATGCTCACCACCGAAATCACCGCCCTGCGGCGGACCCTGGCCCCGGTGGTGGAGCGGATATGCCGGCTGTGGCTGCGGATGAAGGGCTATGGCTGCGGCTTCCGGGTGGATTGGGACGATATCAACCTCCAGGACCAGGTGGAGGAGGCCCGGGCGGAGCTTTACCGGGAACAGGCCCGGAAGCTGCGGATTGAAAACGACGCCGCGGAGGCGTGAGACAGGGGAGGAAGCGGTATGGAGAACTGGAAGGGACTGGCCGTCACGGAGGAGGACCTGGCGCGGATCAACGGCCTTGCCAAGGCGGAGCTGACGGCGGAGCAGGTGTATGCCTTTACCCTGCGGCTGTGCGACAACGAGGTGGACCGGGATTTCGAGCGCTTCGACAGCCAGGCGCTGGAGCGGCTGGGGGAGCTGCTGGTGGGAAAAAGCGGCATCTTCGACCACCAGTGGAGCACCCGGGGGCAGACGGCCCGGCTTTACAAAACCGAGGTGGTGCGGGAGAGCGGGGAGCGGACCCGGGCCGGGGACGAGTACCGCTGGCTGAAGGGCTGGGCCTACCTCCTGCGGACGGAGAAGAACGGGGACCTCATCGCCGAGATCGAGGGGGGCATCAAAAAGGAGGTCAGCGTGGGGTGCAGCGCGGGAAGGAGCGTCTGCTCCATCTGCGGCGCGGAGAACGGAGGCTGCGCCCACACGCCGGGGCGGACCTATGACGGGGGGCTGTGCTTCCGGGAGCTGAAGGACGTTACGGACGCTTACGAGTGGTCCTTTGTGGCGGTGCCCGCCCAGAGGGCGGCGGGAGTGCTGAAGCGCTTCGGCCAGGACCGGGAAGAGGACCGGGCGCTGCGCAAGGAGGCGGAGCTGGGACGGAAGTACCTTAAGGAGCTGCGGCGGGAGGTGGCGCGCCTTGCCATGCTGGCGGACGACGGGCTGGATGGGGACATCTTCGCCAAGGCGGCGCAGCACCTGGAGGAGCCGGAGCTCCTGGAGCTGCGGCGGGCCTACGAGGCCCGGGCGGCAAAGCGCTTCCCCGTCCCGGCGCAGCTGCGCAGAAGGGACGCGGGAAAGGCGGAGGACGCGGAGGCGTTTTTGGTTTGAGGGCGGCCAGCGGGGCGGCGGCCCTGTGCCGAAATAGATCGAAGGAGGAGAAGAAGATGAGCTATCATTTTGAGAACGTGCGGCTGGAAAAGGGGATGTACGGCCGCAGCGGGAAGAGCTTCACCCAGACCCTGGAGGAGCTGGACCCCAGCGAGCGCTACCGGGGCACCCCCGTGGAGGGCCTGGACGCCTTCCAGCGGCAGCTCAAGCGCTTCAACATCCACGTCAAGGGCGCGGACAGCGACCCGGTGGAGACGTTTTTCCACACCACCGAGTCCTCCGTGCTGTTCCCGGAGTTCGTCTCCCGGGTGGTGCGCCAGGGGCTGGAGGAGGGCGGCATCCTGCCGGACATCACCGCCACGGTGACGCGGTTCGACGGGATGGATTACCGCTCCATCGCCTCCGAGCCCACGGAGGAGGAGAAAAAGCTGCTGGCGGTGGAGGAGGGGGCGGCCATCCCCGAGACCGCCGTCCGCACCCGGGAGAATCTGGTGAAGCTCCAGAAGCGGGGGCGGATGCTGGTGGCCTCCTATGAGGCCATCCGCTTCCAGAGGCTGGACCTGTTCTCCGTCACCCTGCGGCAGATCGGGGCCTACATCGGAAAGATGCACCTCCAGGACGCGATTAAGGTTCTCATGGAGGGAGACGGAAACGAAAACCCGGCGGAGGTGGTGAGCCCTGGCGGCGGGCTCAGCTACGACGCGCTGCTGGAGTTCTGGAACAAGTTCGACCCCTACACCATGAACACGCTGCTGGTGGGAGGCGGCGCCATGCTGAAGCTCTTGCAGCTCAAGGAGTTCCAAAATCCCCTGACGGGGCTGAACTTCCAGGGCACCGGCACCCTCTCCACGCCCCTGGGGGCAAAGCTCCTGCGGACCTCCGCCATGCCCGAGGGGACCATCATCGGCCTGGACAAGCGCTACGCCCTGGAGCAGGTGATCGGCGGCGAGGTGATGGTGGAGTACGACAAGCTCATCGACCGCCAGCTGGAGCGGGCGGCCATTACCTCCATCTCGGGCTTTGCCAAGCTGTTCACCGGCGCGTCCAAGGTGCTGAAGCTCCAGGCCTGACGGGTGCGGACGTGGAGGAACGGATTTTGGAGCTGGCCCTGGCGGCCTCCGGAGGCGGAGAAGCAGACCGGACGCTGCTGGAACCCCTGTGCGCCGCGGCGCAGTCCGCCTGGCTCAGCCGCCTCCGGGAGGGCGTGACGGCGGAAGACTGCGGCGAGGCCCTGCCCTGCGCCGCCGCCTTTACGGCGGCGGCGGACCTGGCGGCGGGAGAGGGGGGCGCGGCCTCCTTCTCCGCCGGGGATATTTCGGTGAAGCTGAGCGGCGGCAGGGACCGGGCCGCCCAGGCCGAGAGCCTCCGCCAGGCGGCGGAGCGGCTGATGGAGCCCTTTGTCCGGGCGGCGGGACTCTGGGTCCGGGGGGTGAAGGGATGACCCGCTGGGTGGAACGGATTTTGAAGCAGTACGGGCAGACGGTCACGGTGGAGCGGGAGGGCCGGGCGGAGGATGTCCGGGCCTTCCTCCAGCCGGTGAGGGAACGGAGGGAGAGCGGGCCGGAGCCCTCCGCCATCGGGGGACTGGACGGGCGGCTGTGGCTGTACCTGGGACGGGCGGCCCTGGAGAGCGGGGACGTTGTCTCCTGGGAGGGACGGCGCTTCCGGGTGCGGAGCGGGAGGCCCCACTACATTGGAGCGCGGCTCAGCCACTGGCGGGCCGTGCTGGAGCGGGCGAGGGAGGCCGAATGAAGGAGCTGAGGCAGATCCGGGAGGCAGTGATTGCCGCCCTGCGGGCCGGAGGGCTGGCGGCGGAGGCCGCCTTTCCCGGGAAATGGGCGGCGGAGCGGAAAACGCCCCTGGCAAGCGTCGCCGTGGGCGCGGCGGAGGGCCGGGCCCTGGGGCTTGGCGGATACCTGGGGCAGACCCGGGACCGGGACGGCCAGGTCCGGGAGGTCTACGGCAAGCATCTGGAGGGCGAAATCACCGTGGAGGTCCGGGCGGAGCGGGCCGCAGACTGCGAGGAGGGCGGCGAGACGGCGGCGGCGGTGCTGCTGGGAAAGCTGCCGGAGGGCATCCGGCCCGGAGAGCTGAGCTGGGAGGCCCTGGCCTGGGAGAAGCGGACAGGGCTGTTCCTCCGGCGGGGAAAGCTCAGGTGCGAGGCGCTGTTTGTGGCGGAAAGCGGGGACGACGAGCCGGAGTTCCTGGAGTTTATCTTGAAAGGGGTTTTGAAGGATGAGCAATCTGCATGAGCGGCCGGGGGTTTACTCGGTTTACGACACATCCTCGGTGGTATCCGGCGGGCGGGCCGTCCGCACCATCGGCGTGGCGGCCAAGGCGGCCAAGGGCGAGGCGGACAAGCCGGTGACGGTGACGGGCTGGGCCGCGGGAGCCGCCGCCTTCGGCGAGGACGAGACGGCGGGAATGAGCACCATTTTGCGCCTGCTGTTTGAAAACGGCGCCTCCGCCGTGACGGCGGTCCGGGTGGCGGAGGAGGGCACGGCGGAGGACTATGCCCGGGCCTTTGCCGCCCTGGGCCGGGAGGACGCCCAGGTGCTGGTGTGCGACAGCGGCGAGGAGGCGGTGCACCAGGCCCTGCGCTCCGCCGTGGAGGCGGCCTCGGGCCTGCGGCATGAGCGCATCGCCGTGGCGGGCTGCGACGGGGCGGAGGTTTCGGACCTGGTGGAGCGGGCGGCGGCGCTGAACAGCGAGCGGGTGGTTCTGGTGGGGCCCGACGCCCTGGACGGGGCGGGCAAGCCCCTGCCCGGCGTGTTCGCGGCGGCGGCGGTGGCGGCCCTGGCGGCCTCCGCCTCCGACCCGGCGGTGCCGCTGAACGGAGCGGAGATCAAGGGCCTGACGGGCCTCAGCCGGGACTATAGCGACAGCGACATCGACCAGCTGGTCCGGGGCGGCGTGACGCCGCTGGAGTGCGCGGCGGGGGTGGTTTCCCCGGTACGGGGCGTCACCACCCGCACCAAGTCCGGCGGCGCGGCGGACGCCACCTGGCGGGAGCTGACCACCATTTTGATCGTAGACGACGTGATCCCGGCGGTGCGCTCCGCCCTGCGGAGCCGCTTTTCCCGCAGCAAAAACACCGCCCGGACCCGGGCGGCCATCCGCTCCCAGGTCATTGTGGAGCTGGAGAAAAAGCTGGCGGCGGAGATCATCAGCGGCTACGGCGGGGTGACGGTGACCGCCTCCCCCGACGACCCCGCAGTATGCCTGGTGGAGTTCGGCTTCGCCGTGGCCCACGGGCTGAACCAGGTGCACCTGACGGTGCACATCGAGATTTGAGAAAGGGAGCGTGAGAAGCGATGACGGGATTTCCCACCAGCGCCGACATCTATCTGGAGATGGACGGCAAAAAGGTGGCGGTGGTGCAGAGCTACACCGCCAAGGCCTCCAAAACCTCCCAGAGCGTGGAGGCCTTCGGCGAGAGCGAGCCGGTGGCCGCCATTGAGGGGCAGAAGCGCTACACCCTGGAGCTGACCAGGCTCTACGCCACCGACAGCGCCGTGTCCGACGGAATCAACTTCTATGACCTGGCGGATTTTTCCCTGGTGATCTGCAAGCCGGACCGGCGGGTCATTTACAGCGGCTGCCAGTGGAGCGGCATTGAGGAGGACGGCCGCCTCAACGCCATGGTGGCGGAAAAGGTCACGGTGGTGGCGGCCAAGCGCATCGAAACCTCCGCATGAGAGAAATGGACGAGCTGCGGCCCCTGACGGCGGGACGGCTTTTGGAGCTTTGGCGGGAGTGCCGGAGGGAGGAGGACCCGCTGGAGCGGGTGCTGCTCTGCAACGGGCGGATTATATCCGAGTGCTGCTTTTTCCGGGGGGAGCGGGTCTACAAGGACGGGGCGGAAGCCCTTTCGGACCTGACGGGGCGGCAGATGGAGCGGCTGCTCCGCCGCCTGGCGGGGGACGGCGGTTTGGAGGACCGCCGCCCCCGGACAGAGCCGCAGAACCCGGCATTTGACGCGGCGCGGTTCGCCGCGCTGCGGGGGGAGTGAGGCGCGTTGGACTATTTAAACTGGGAGCTGGAGCGGCAGAGGGCGGCGCTTTGGGCGCTTCTTGGCGGCGGGGAGCCGGAGGAGGACCGCCGGGGGGAAGCCTCCTCCCGGAAGCGGGAAACCCTGCCGGAGGAAGCGGAGCGGAGCGCGGCAGGCGTGAAAGCGGCGCGGGGGGACGGACCAGGGGAGAAGGTCCGCCGCCGCTGGGGCCGGGAGCGCGAAGCGGCCGGGGAAGCCCCGGGCGGCGGGGCTCCCGGGGCCTGGGAGGCGGTCCGGGCGGCAGATTGGGCCGCTTCGCAGGAAGAAAGCGGCGAACCGCCTGTTCCGGTGAGCGCCTGGGAGGAATTCCTGGACGGAGCGGCGGCTTCGGCCTGGGAAGGCCGGAGTGCGGAGACGGGCGCTCCGGCAAGATTGCGGCGGGCCGCCCCGGGAGAGGCCCGGGGCGCGGTTTGGACCGGAAAGAACCCGGCGGCGGGCCCCGCGCTCCCCGGCGGAGGGGAGGCCGGGATAGAAATGCCGGAAACGGCGCTTGCGGCGGGGGCCGCCGAAGGGTGGAGGACGGAGGAGGGCTTTTCCGCCGGAGGAGCGGCGGTTTTGGCCCCTGGCGGCAGGAGGGCCGCCGGGGATGGCTCCAGAGCTGCTTTCAGGGACGGTTCCGGAGGCGGGCTTGAGGAACGTCCCGGCGGCGGGTCCGGGGACGGCTTTAAGAGCGGTTCCGGGGAGGACTTCAAGGATGGCCCGGGGAGCGGTTTCCGGCCTGCCTCCGCCGCCGGGCGGAGCGGAGCGGCCCTGCCCGGCGGGCCGGGTACGGCGGGCAGGGCGGAGGGGGAAAAACGGCTGTCCCGGGCCCTCCCCTGGAAGGAGGGCTGGGAGAGCCCCGCCCTCCGGGCGGAGGCCGGAGCCAGGGAGCTGTCCCGTGCCGTCCAGCGGGACGCCCGGCGGTACGACGGCGGGTTTGCGATGTACTGACAGGCCGGTGCGGCGGGGCGCGCCCCGCCGGGCCGGAGAGAGGGGGGACGCGGCGTGAGGCTGACGCCGATGCGGTTCAAGGAGTTCACATGGCCGCACAACCCGGAGGTGTACACGGTGGAGCACCGGCGGCGGATCGCCGTCCACCAGGTTCCCTTCGGGCCGTGCGTGATGCAGGAGCTGGGGAGTGCCGGCCGGGTTTTGAAGGGGGAGGGCGTTTTCGCGGGGGAAGACGCCTATAAGCAATTCAAGAAGCTGGCCGCAGTTTTTCAGCAGGAGGGGCCGGGACTGCTGGTCCACCCGGTCTGGCAGACGGAGCGGGCCTATTTTACGGCGCTGGAGGCCGTGGAGGAGCCAAGGCCCGACTTCGTGCGCTACCGCTTCGAGTTCTGGGAGGATGGGAGCGGCTACAGCGGCGGGCTGAAGGCGGTGGAAGGCGGAAGCTCCGGCGGCGTCCCGGCGGGAAACGCCGCCGGAACGCAGAAGGTCCACACCGTGCGCAGGGGGGACACCCTCTGGGCGCTGGCCAGGCAGTACGGAGTGGAGCTGGCGGCGCTGATCCGGGCCAACCCCCAGATCAAAAACCCGAACCTGATCTATCCGGGAGAGGCGGTGAAGCTGCCGTGACAGGAACGCTTTATACGGCGGACCACCGGATATTCCGCCTGCCGCCGCTTTTGAGCTGGCGGGTCACCCACACGGGAACGGTGCCCTGCGACAGCTTCTTTGTTTCCTTCGTCTATCAAAAGGAGATGGCGGAGGTGCTGCGGCTGGCGGCGGGATTCTCGGCGGAGGAGGACGGGACGGCGGTGCTCCGGGCGGTGGTGGACGAGTACACCGTGGACCTGGATGAAAACGGTCTGACGGCCACTCTCTCCGGCCGGGGTTACGCCGCCCGGCTTCTGGACAACGAGTCCCGGCCCGTCACCTACCAGCAGGCCACGCTGGCGGAGATTCTCCGAAACCACGCGGAGCCCTACGGCATAGCCTGCGAAGGCGCCGCGGACATCCGGGCGGATTCGGTGTACACCGTGGCGGCGGGAACCAGCCAGTGGAAGGCGGTGGAGAATTTCTGCCGGACCTACGGGGGCTTCGTCCCCCGGTTCAGCCGGGAGGGAAAGCTGCTGGCGGGGCCGGAGAAGGCGGGGCGGACCCTCTCCATCGGGGAAAAGGACATGGTGCTCTCCTGCACGCTGCGGGAGGACCATTACGGCGTGCTGACGGAGGCGCTGGTCATCGACAAGACCCGGAACAAGGTTTTCTCCGTGAAAAACGAGGAGATGCTTCAAAAGGGAGGGCAGTGCCGCCGGGTGGTCTACACGCCGGGGCAGAGCACCTGGGCCGCCATGCGCTACACCGGGGAGTACCAGATTCAGCGGTCCAAGGAGGACGCCTGGACGGCGGAGGTGACGCTTCCGGGGAGCTTTCTGGCCTTTCCGGGGGACCGGGCGGCGCTGTCCCTGGAGCGGATGGGCCTTGCGGGGACCTTCCGGGTGGCGGAGGCGGAGAGCCGCTTCGACGGCCGGAACGGGGCCGTGACGGCGCTGTCGCTGAAGCCGTTATAATCAAAAGAGGAGCGTTGGTATGTGGCTTTCAAGGCAGATAAAGCCGGCGGGCGCCGACGGGGGAGCGGACCTGGGCGTTACCACCATCAGCGGACAGAAGGTGGGCGTGGTGACCCGGGGAGAGGTCCGGGATTTGCCGGTCTACGGCCCCGGAGGCTATCTCTGGACCCCCGCCAACGGGGCGGCGGTGCTGGTGGTGAAGGGCGGCCCCGGCGGCGAGGAGCAGTGTGTGGCCGGGGCCCGGCCCCCGGAGGGGGCCCGGCGGATTGAACCGGGGGAGGTCTATCTCTACGGCCCCGGGGGAAATTCGGTGTATCTGAAGGGGGATGGCAGCGTGGAAATCCGGGGGAGCCGGGTGTCCGTCTCCGGGGAGCTGAGCGTCTCCGGACAGCTCACTGTCAACGGGCGGCCCTATACGCCCTGCGATTGCTGAGGGGAGGGGAACGGCCATGGAGCTGGAGCTGAAAAATGGGGACTACCTGGCCGACGGCGTGGGAGGACTGCGGCGGGTGGGGGGCCGGGAGGCCCTTCTCCAGCGGGTGTTCTTCCGACTGACGGCCCGGCGGGGGAGCTTCCCCTTCTGGGAGAGCCTGGGAAGCCGCCTCTGGGAGCTGGGGCGCGTCCCCGCCCCGGAGCGGCGGGCCGCCGCCCGGCAGTATGTGACGGAAGCCCTGGAGGAAGAGCCTGTGACGGTGGAGGACGTGACGCTGGAGCAGGACCGGCGCGGCGGCGCGGCGGTAACGGTAAAGCTGCGCTATGAGGGAGAGGACCTGCCGGTGACGGTGGAGGTCCGGCCCTGAAAGGGAAGGAGAACGGATATGCGGAGTGTTGAGACAATTTACGAAACGCTGCTGGCGGACTTCGCCCGGCGGGCGGGCTTCACGCCGGAGGCGGGCTGCGACCTGGCGGTGCGTCTGTGGGCCGCGGCGGCGGAGCTCCAGGCCCTGGAAATCCAGGCGGACTGGGTGCTGGACCAGAGCTTTCCCCAGACGGCCCAGGGCGTTTACCTGGACCGCCACGGGGCCATGCGGGGGCTGAAGCGCCTGGGAGCCACCCGGTCGGGAGGGTCCCTGCGCTTTTCCGTGGGGGCGGCTTCCGCCGTGGATGTGGAAATCCCGGCGGGGACGGTGTGCATGACGGCGGAGGAGGTCCGGGTGCGGACCACGGCGGACGCGGCGATTCCGGCGGGAGCCCTGTACGCCGACGCTCCCGCCGAGGCGGTGGAGCCCGGGGCCGGGGGCAACGTGGTGCCGGGAGCGGTGCGGTTTTTGACGGCCTGCCCCCAGGCGGTAACGGCGGTGACGAATCCCGGCGCTTTCACCGGAGGGTCCGGGGAGGAGGACGACGAGACCTTCCGCGCCCGCATTCTGGAGAGCTACCGCCGCCTGCCCAACGGGGCCAACACCGCCTGGTACGAAACAACGGCCATGGGCTGGCCCGGAGTGACGGCGGCCAAGGCCGTGGGCCGGGCGGAGGGACCGGGGACGGTGAACGTCTACGTCACCGGAGAGAGCGGCCTGCCGGACGCGGCGCTGCTGGAGGGGCTCCAGGCGGAGCTCCAGGAGAAGCGGGAAATCGCCGTGACGGTGAAGGTCCTGGCCCCCGCCGCCAGGACGGTGGACGTGGCGGTGGCGGTAACCCCCCGGGAGGGGGCGGACAAGGAGGCGGTGCTGGAGTCCGCCAGGCAGGCCATGGCGGACTTTTTCGGCGGGCGGCTGCTGGGGCGGGCCGTGCGCCTGGCGGACCTGGGGAACCGGCTCTACAGTCTGGAGGGCGTGGAAAATTACCGCTTCACCGCCCCGGCGGCGGACATTCCGGCGGACAGCACGGCCCTGCCGGTGCTGGGGAAGCTGGAAGTGACGGAGCTGGAGGAGGCGTAAAATGTACGAGGAGTATCTGCGGGCCCTGCTGGCTCCCCTGGGGGTTTACCGGCTGGACCGGGACTCCCTCAGCGGGGCGGAGCTCTATGCCCTGGGCAGGGGGCTGGACGCCCTTTCATCCCGGCTGGAGGAGGCGGAGCGGGAGGCCGTCACCGCCACGGCGGAGGGCGAGGGCCTGCGCCGCCGGGAAGCCCTGTTTCTCCGCCGCCCCGCCGCCAGTACGCCGGAGGAGCGCCGGGCGGCCATCGCCGCCCTCCTCCAGATCGACGGGGACAGCCTGACCCCGGAGGCCATCGGCCGGACCATCCGGGGCTGCGGCATCCGGGCCAGGGTCATAGAGCTGGGGACCAACCAGGTCCGGGTGGTCTTCCCGGAGACGGCGGGGGTCCCGCAGGAGTTCGGGCAGATTGAGAAAATCGTGCTGGACATCCTGCCCTGCCACCTGGGGGTGGACTTCTATTTCCGGTTTCTCACCTGGGAGGAGTGCCACCGGGTGGGATTCACCTGGGATTCCCTCCAGGGGCGGGCTTATGACTGGGACGGGTTCCAGCTGGCGATTCCGCCGGAGCCGGAGGAGGGGGCTTAAAAAATGATGCAAGCCGGGCATATGCCCGGCTTGCCTTGTATGCTGCCGCTTCCCATCAAATCCGGGACAGCTCCCGTTCTATCAGGCGCTCCGCAGTTTCAAGGGCCCGGATGCGGCGCTCCGCCAGGGTAATCTGGGATTTGTACCGTTCCGGGTTTTCCTTGCCGCGGAGCGTTCGGACGGCCTCCCGCAGCTTGTGCAGTATGGAGCGGATCTGCCGCTCCGCCTCCTCCAGCTCCGCCTTGGAAAACTCCATCTCAGTCCACCGGCCAGAAGCCCAGGCCCTTCTGGATAGCCTCCATGGTCTGGCGGTCGAAGCGGTAGCTCAAATCCCGCAGGCCGATGGTGGAGCCCTTCTTCCGGTAGAGCCACAGTACGGCGGCGTTGCGCATTTTCTGCTGGGGCGTGAAGCCCTTGCTCCCGTTTCCGGGGATGAAAACCGCATCCTTCAGGTTGTCATAGGCTACACGCTTGCTCCCGATGACCACGCCCCGCTCGTAGAACCGCGCGCCGGCTCCGCCGGATTTTTTGAGGATTTCCACCAGCAGCGGGCCGAACTCCCCGTCCGCCGCCCCCTGGGCCCTGGGTCCGTCCCACTCCAGGACGTACTGCCCGCCGTGGCGGGCGGCCTGGGCCTCCGCCCCGGCCCGCCGCCGGGCCGCGCCTTTGTTCCAGATTTTGGTGATGGCCACGGATATCAGGACCATGATCGCAATCAGCAGGATGATGCCGAAAATCATATAGAACGCTCCTTTTTCTCTGATTTTTCCGGGGGATTCTCCCTTTCTCCCCTTTCCCGGGACGGCCCCCGGCGCCTGTCCCCATCTGTCTTTTTCCACCGCGGCAGCCGCAGGGGCGAAACGCCCCCAGGCCGCCGGGCGGAAAACAAAAACGCCGTGCAGGTTCAGCCCCACACAGCGCAAGAAGCGGTCGCTCTCAATGCGGACACGGCACAGGAATACGGCGGCAAAACCCGCCCCTTGCGTGAAGGGCCGGATTGTCGTATAATATCCCCATGCGGTGCGGCGTTCAGCCGTTGTGTAGGTGGGTTAGCACCTGTGCAGGTCTGCGGGTGCGCCAACACCCCCAGACTGCCGCATTTTTGTTTTCCAGGTCGATTATAGCAGGATTTTCCCGGCAATGCAAGTCCCTTCCTCCGCCGGGGCGCGGGGAGGCGCGGCGCTTCCAGAGGGCTGCGGCGGTTCTATTCCGCCGGGCGGTTTGCCCCGCTTCCCGCCTCCTTCCGCAGCGCCAGCAGCGTCCCGTTGAGCTCCGCCCCCAGAATCAGCACGTTGGCGGACATGTACAGCCAGATCATCAGCACCACCACCGTGCCGATGGACCCGTAGAGCAGGGAGTAGTTGGCGAAATTCTCCACATACATGGCGTACAGCCAGCTCAGGGCCATCCACGCCGCCAGGGCCGCCAGGGTCCCGGGCCAGAGGTCCCGCCAGGGCCGCCGGGCGTCCTGGGCCAGGGCGTAGAGAAAGAACAGGGCGAAGTACCCCACCACCGCCGCCGCCGGGAAGCGCATCCGGGCCCAGAGCTCCGCCAGAAACAGCGGCAGGCGGAAGTTCCCCACGGCGTAGCCCAGCAGCCGGTCGCCGATGGTCATGAGGATCAAGGTCAGGGCAATGGCCGAAATCAGCACCACGGTGTACAGCAGGGTTTTCAGCCGGTGGACCGCCGCCCGCTTCGGAGGCCCCAGGTGGTAGGCCGTCCGCACGGAGACCATCAGGGCGTTGGTGGCCCGCATGGGAAACCAGATGGAGAAGAACAATCCGAAGACCATCAGCTTGGGGCTGGGGCTTTGGCCCACGTGAATCAGGTAGGCCCGGACGATGTCCACCACGTCCCGGGGCAGAAACTCCCCCAGGGCCAGCAAAATGGCGGTGACGTTCAGATTCAGCAGGCCCAGCAGGGCGCTGATGAAAATGAGGAAGGGGAAGATCATAAACAGCAGGTAGAAGGCCAGGGCGGCGCTCTGGACCCCCACGCGGTGGCGGAAATAACGCTGTACGAGAAGATAGATTCCCCGGGGCAGCTTGCGCTTCACGGCGGCTTCACCACGCTTTCCAACAAACATAGGCGGTTATTCCCAGGTTTCCCAGACCTCGGGACGGTAGCCCACCGTGGCCTCTTTCCCGTTGCGGACGATGGGGGTCTGGAAAAGGACGGGGTTTTCCAGCAGCTTTTCCTCCCGGGCGGCGGGAGCGATATAGGCCATGTACAACTCCTCATAGGCCCGGCATTTCGTGTTTACCAGGGCGTCAAATCCGATTTTCTGCTTGACGGATTGGTACTCCCGGGGGGATAATCCCTTTGAGGGGAGATCGATGTACTGGAACTTGACGCGGCGCTCCTTGAACCAGCGCTGGGCCTTCTTGGTGTCGAAGCACTTGGAGGAGCCGAAAATCTGAATGTTCATAAGACGTTCTCCTTTGAAGCCATTTTATTACTTCTGAACGGAAGGTTCAGAAGTAATATATGCCATATTTTGCGGTTGCCGCCTGGGGCGGCGAGCAAAACGGCTCAAATTGTATATATTGTTTCCGAATTTTTCATTCGGAAATAATATTATAATCCGCAGGGAGGGACCTTTATGACGGAAGCAGTCGAGACCTTGAGAACCTGGGTGCGGGAGGCCAAAGCCATCGCCTTCTTCGGCGGGGCGGGGGTCAGCACGGAGTCCGGCATCCCGGATTTCCGCTCCACCGGCGGGCTCTACCACCAGGAATGGAAGTACCCGCCGGAGACCATTTTAAGCCATACCTTTTACAAAAGCAACCCTGAGGAATTTTTCCGCTTCTACCGGGCCAAGATGCTGGCCCCGGAGGCCAGGCCCAACGCCGCCCACATGAAGCTGGCGCAGTGGGAGGCGGAGGGGAAGCTCACCGCCGTGGTCACCCAGAACATCGACGGCCTCCACCAGGCGGCGGGAAGCCGCCATGTCTGCGAGCTCCACGGCAGCGTCCACCGGAACTACTGCGAAAAATGCGGGAAGTTCTACGGCCTGGAGTTTATCCTGAACGGCAGCGGCGTGCCCCGCTGCGGATGCGGCGGCGTGGTGAAGCCGGACGTGGTGCTCTATGAGGAGGGGCTGGACCAGGCCGTCATGAACGACGCGGTGGACTCCATCGCCCGGGCGGACCTGCTCATCATCGGCGGCACCTCCCTGAACGTGTGGCCCGCTGCGGGGCTGGTCAATTACTTCCGGGGAAGCCGGCTGGCCCTGATCAACAAGTCCTCCGTGGCCCGGGACCTTCCCGCCGGGCTGGTGATTACGGACCCCATCGGCCAGGTGATGGCGCAATTGTAAGAGCCTGTTTAAAATCTATCAAAATGCCGTCTCAGTCCATCTTTTTCCGCTGGGACTGCGTTGATTTGACTTGAAATCCGTCAGGATTCCTGCGTCAAATCGCCTTGCCCAGCAAAAAAATCTGAGCTGATCCGGCATTCCGCCAGATATTAAGAGCCTATCCCAAAATTATGCGCACACAGCTTGATTGCATATTTTGCGTCATACTTCGTTGGTTTCCCTTGCCGGGCGACAGCCCGGTAAGCGGAAAACCGCCTCGTCTGACCCAAAATCTAACGGCGCAATCCGCGCACGCCTAATTTCGGGATAGGCTCTAAGCAGGCTCTAAGGAAGCGGGGAAAGCCGTCCCCCTCCGCCCGGCGGCGGAGGGGGATTTCCCGGAGGAAAAAAATCGGGAAAAACGGAAATTGGGTGTTGACAACCGGGGTGGTCCCGGCTATAATAATCAAGCAGTCTTTTTTAGGGGACGCAACTATTACGCGGCTGTGCTGGAACTGGTAGACAGGCCAGCTTGAGGTGCTGGTGTCGTATCGACGTGTGGGTTCAAGTCCCGTCAGCCGCACCAACGTCTTTTCCAAAAGACGCAACACCATGCGCGAGTGGTGGAATTGGCAGACTCGCTAGATTCAGGTTCTAGTGTCCTTTACGGACGTGCGGGTTCAAGTCCCGCCTCGCGCACCAGGCGAAAGGGTCCCGTCTCACCGGGGCGGGACCCTGTTTCGTTTTTGCCCGCAGGCTTACAAGTTCATACCGATGCGCGCGAGTGGTGGAATTGGCAGACTCGCTAGATTCAGGTTCTAGTGTCCTTTACGGACGTGCGGGTTCAAGTCCCGCCTCGCGCACCAGAAAAGAAGGCACGCCGCTGGCGTGTCTTCTTTTCTGGTGCCCACCGGCTTTTGCCTCTGGCAAAAGCCGGCCCGCCGGCGCGGGTTTCCTCTTACCGGGGCGGCGCATCCCCCCACCCCGGCGACGGGTCCTCCGCCAGCCCCAGAATATAATCCACACTGGTGTGGTAAAACCGCGCCAGCGCAATGAGCGCTCCGCTGGGGATATCCAGCCCTCCGCTTTCATAGCGGGAATACGTGGCCTGGGAGACATGAAGCAGCTCTGCCAGCACCCTCTGCGGCAGGTCCCGGTCCTCCCGCAGGTCCCGCAGCCTCCGGTACATATCCCTCGCCCCCTTCCTCTCGCCTGCGATGCTTCTCATTTTAGGATATGCGAAAATTGCATATTGCTTTTTATACGAAAATCGCATAAAATGGGAGGGAGTCAAAGCAAAGGGGGAGAAGCGCATTGCCCAAGGCAGAAAAAGAGGACCGCCCGGTCTGGCGGGTCTGGGTGGACGCCAAGCGGCGGGTGGTCTCCTTTCACGAGGCCCCGGGCTGCCGTCTTTTGGAGTTCCATAGCTACGAGCTGTTTCAAAGCTGCATTGACCGCTACACGGACCAGCAGTACCGCTACCAATAAAAAGTCCATAAAAAAGCCCCGCCGGACGGTTGACAAACGGGAAAAACGTGTTATGATAAGGTGCAACTGAACATTTGGGCGTGGATGAGGACGAGTAGCCCCTTCGCTCCCCCTCAGAGAGCCGCCGGGAAGGTGCGAGGCGGCGGGGAAGGAGCGGCGAAAATCACCTCGGAGCCTCCTGCTGAAAGACGAGGCGAGTAGGCAAGGACGTTTGACGGGCGTTACTCCGTCGGCCCGTGGCGGCGGGCTGTGAGGGGCCGTTCCCCGTAAGGGGACGGCAAAAAGAGTGGTATCGCAGAGCGCAGTACGCGCCCTGTCTCTTGGTAAGAGACAGGGCGCGTTTTTGATTTTCCCCGTGAAAAAATTTCTGAAACAGGAGATGATTTCATGTCAGAACCGGTCAAAATTGTCATAGAGAACACCCCGGAGAAATTCCGCTCTATGGCGGAAGCGGCCGTGCCGCCCTTTTTGGAGCTTCTGAGGCAGCGGAATAAGCTGGAGCAGGAAATCTTTGCCCGCTCTCAGAAGCTCCGGGAGGAGCAGGCCGCGGCGGGCATTTCCCCCTACCAGTCCACGCCTGGGGACGCCGCGCTGGTCGAGGAATATTTCCGCCGGTATCTGGAGCTGGTCCGGCCCCGGTGTACGGAGAAGCTGCTGAAATGGGGCCCAGCCAGGAGCTACGGGAAACCCGCAAAATACGACTACCTCTTTGAACGCCCGGAGCCCACGGTCTATGTGACCATGAAGACGGCCAAGCGGATCGTGGTCTCCACGGAGAATCCCGTCTCTCATGACTACCGCTACCGCTTTGTCCTGCGGCCCTTCGGGGACGAATGGATGGTGGACGGCGTGGAGTGCGCCTTTGGAAACGAGGAACACTGGAGCTCCGAGCGCACGCTGTAATATCCCTGGGGACATTCCCCCAAACCCTTCACGGCAGAAAACAAATTGCAATAAACTAAAGGAGTAATACAAAATGGACTACAACAAGACCATTAACCTGCCGAAGACGGACTTCCCCATGCGGGCGGGCCTGCCCAAACGGGAGCCGGAGATGCTCCGGCGCTGGGAGGAGGAGGACCTCTACCACGAGCTTCTCAAGAAGAACGAGGGCAAGCCCCTGTTCAGCCTCCACGACGGCCCTCCGTTCTCCAACGGGTCCATTCACATGGGCACCGCCATGAACAAGGCCATCAAGGACATCATCACCCGGTCCTACGCCATGCGGGGCTATTACACCCCCTATATCCCCGGCTGGGACAACCACGGCATGCCCATCGAGTCCGCCATCATCAAGGAAAACAAGCTCAACCGCAAGGCCATGTCCATCCCCGAGTTCCGCTCCGCCTGCCGCGACTTCGCCGCCCACTATGTGAACGTGCAGCGGGACGCCTTCAAGCGCATCGGCGTGGTGGGGGACTGGGACCATCCCTACCTCACCATGGACCCCGGCTTTGAGGCCGAGGAGGTGAAGGTCTTCGGGGCCATGTACAAGAAGGGCTATATCTACAAGGGCCTCAAGCCCGTGTACTGGTGCCCCCACGACGAGACCGCCCTGGCGGAGGCCGAGATCGAGTACCAGGACGACCCCTGCACCACCGTCTATGTGAAGTTCCCCATGCACGACGGCCTGGGCAGGCTCCCCGCCTACGATAAGAGCAAGCTCTTCTTCGTCATCTGGACCACGACGATCTGGACCCTCCCGGGGAACCTGGCCATCGCCCTGCACCCCTCCGAGAGCTACGCCGTGGTGAAGGCCCCGAACGGCGAGCACTATATCATGGCGGAGGCCCTGGCGGACAAGGTGATGAAGCTGGGCGGCTTTGACAGCTGGGAAATTGCCGAGACCCACCCGGGCAGCTTCTTCGAGAACATGCTGGCAAGCCACCCCTTCCTGCCCAAGACCTCCCGCCTGCTGCTGGCGGATTACGTCACCATGGACTCCGGCACCGGCTGCGTCCACACCGCCCCGGGCTTCGGCGCGGACGACTACCAGACCTGCCGCCGCTACGGCATGGAGATGGTGGTCCCCGTGGACGACCAGGGCCGCCACACCGACTATGCCGGGAAGTACGCCGGGCTCACCACCGACGAATCGAACCCCGTCATTCTGAACGATATGAAGGAGAGCGGCATGCTCTTCGCCTCGGAGGACATCGTCCACAGCTATCCCCACTGCTGGCGCTGCAAGAGCCCCATCATCTTCCGGGCCACTCCCCAGTGGTTCTGCTCCGTGGACTCCTTCAAGGAGGAGGCCATTGCCGCCGCCGACGAGGTCCGCTGGGTGCCCAAGTGGGGCATTGACCGGATGAAGTCCATGATCCGGGAGCGGGCCGACTGGTGCATCAGCCGCCAGCGCCGCTGGGGCCTGCCCATCCCCGTGGTCTACTGCAAGGACTGCGGCAAGCCCGTGGTAACGGACGAAAGCATCGCGGCCATCTCCAAGCTCTTCGCGGCGGAGGGCTCCAACGCCTGGTTCGCCAGGGAGGCGGAGGAGATTCTGCCCCAGGGCTTCGCCTGCCCCCACTGCGGCAAGTCCTCCGGCTTTGAGAAGGAGACGGACACCCTGGACGGCTGGTTCGACTCCGGCTCCACCCACTACGCCGCCATGAAGAAGGACCAGGGCTTCTGGCCCGCCACCATGTATATGGAGGGCCTGGACCAGTACCGCGGCTGGTTCCAGAGCTCCCTGCTCACCGCCGTGGGAGCCTTCGGCAAGGGCGCGCCCTTCAAGGAGTGCGTCACCCACGGCTGGACCGTGGACGGCGAGGGCAAGGCCATGCACAAGTCCGCCGGAAACGGCATGGACCCCGCCGAGGTCATCGACCAGTACGGCGCGGACATCCTCCGGCTCTGGGCGGCGAATACGGACTACCACGCCGACGTGCGCTGCTCCCACGAGATTTTCAAGCAGCTGAGCCAGAACTACCTGAAGTTCCGCAACACCGCCCGGTACTGCCTGGGGAACCTGGACGGCTTTGACCCCGGCCGCCTCACCCCTCCCGGCGAGATGGAGGAGCTGGACCGCTGGGCCGTCACGAAGCTGAACGCCCTGATGGAAAAGTGTTTTGCCGCCTACGATGAGTATGAGTTCCTGGCGGCCACCCACGCGGTGAACGATTTCTGCGTGGTGGACATGTCCAACTTCTACCTGGACGTGATCAAGGACCGGCTCTACTGCGACGAGAAGGACGGAGCTCTCCGCCGCAGCGCCCAGACCGCCCTGTACCTGATTCTGGATACCATGACCCGCATCATGGCCCCCATCCTCTGCTTCACCTGCGACGAAATCTGGCAGGCCATGCCCCACCGGGAGGGGGACGATCCCCGGAACGTCCTCTTTAACGACATGCACCGGCCCTTTGCGGACTACGCCCTGGACGGCGAGGCCATGGAACGCTGGGCCGTCATCGAGGCGGCTCGGGACAAGGTGAACGCCGCCCTGGAGACCGCCCGGGCGGAGAAAAAAATCGGCAAGAGCCTGGAGGCCGCCGTGGTCCTCACCGTACCGGAGGCGGAGAACTGGCTGGCGGACCTGCCGGAGCTGGCGGACCTTCTGATCGTCTCCCAGGCGGAGGTCAAAACCGGAACCGCCCCTGCCGTGGAGATCTCCAAGGCCCAGGGCCAGAAGTGCCAGCGCTGCTGGAAGGTGCTGCCCAGCGTGGGCTCCGATTCCGAGCACCCCACCCTCTGCCCCCGCTGCGCCGCGGCGGTGCGGAACCTGCCCCGGTTCTGAACGCTGAAGAAAGACCAACAGGGAAGCCCCGCCGGAACGGCGGGGCTTCCCCTTTCTCACTTTGAAATGGAAATCGCGTTCACCGGGCAGCCGTTGGCGGCGTCCCGGACCCGGGGACTCTTCCCCTCCGGCTGGGCGATGACGCGGGAGGCGCTTCCTTCCAGGCGGAAGACCTCCGGCGCGGCGTAGGCGCACATGCCGCAGGCGATGCAGCGCCCGGCGTCTACAGAAACAGTCATGGGCCGGCCTCCTTTTTCGTTCTCCCCTCCATCATAACCCCGGCGGGGCGGTTTGTCCAGCCTGGAAAATCCAGGGGCCGCCGCCGGATTTTGTTCACGATTTGTCATTTACTTTCTTTCCGGTTTGTGCTATGGTGGAAGATATTCGATTTGCCCTGTACAAGATGGAGGACCTCTATGAAACGAATCTTTCCCAGAGCGCTTTCCCTGCTTCTGACCCTCTCCCTGCTGGCGGCGCTGGCGGTCCCGGCCCTGGCCTCGGAGGCCATGGGGGACGATCTCATCTTCACGGATACCCTGCTGAACCAGGGGACCCAGCTCTCCGCCAACGTCTTTTGGAGTACCGCCAGCTCCGACTACCGGCGGGAAAACCTGATTACATACACGCCCAACGCCTCCGTCACCCCCATCGTCACCTACGGCGGGGCGCTGACGGACCGCAGCTCCGTCTCCAGCACCGCCCGGGCCCTGGAGGAGCAGGGCTGGCGGGTGGTGGCCGGAATCAACGGTGATTTTTACAACGTGACCAACGGCCTGCCCATCGGCATGGTGGTCACGGGGGGACGGCTCCGCTCCAGCGACGGAGGGTTTCACGCCATCGGCTTCCACGCTGACGGAACCGCCGTCCTGGGCAGGCCCGGATTGTCCATTACCGCCGCCTACACCGCCCCGGACGGCTCCGGCGAGCCCCTCTACGGCGAGGCGGGGGAGCCCCTTTACGACGAGCTGGGCAATCCCCTTACCAGCGGCACGGGGCTGCCGGTGGACAAGTCCCTGGTTATCGCCGCCTTCAACAAGGCCCGGACGGAAAAGGGCGTATACCTCTATACCTACGATTTTAACGCCGCCCGCACCACCGGCACCACCCAGCCCGGCGTGGATGTAATCTGCTCCATTCAGGAGGGGAATTTCGCCCTGGGCGAGGACACCACTCTGGTGGTGGAGCGGGTGGCGGAGGGGCAGTCCCCTCCCGTGCTGGGGCCCGGCCAGGCGGTCCTCACCGCCAACGCCCAGGCCGGGGAGGAGACGCTGAACGCCCTGCGGTCCATTCCCGCCGGGACCGCCGTCCGCGTGTCCGTCACCCCCTCCGCTCCCGGCTGGGACGGCGTGCAGTATGCCGTAGGCAGCCTCTACTCCCTGGTTGAAAACGGGGTCCCGGCCTCCGGCCTCCCCGCCGGGGCCGCCCCCCGCACCGCCGTGGGCCAGCGGTACGACGGCAGCTTGATTTTCTACACCATCGACGGGCGGAAGGCCGGGCATTCCATCGGCGCCAGCCTGGACCAGGTGGCCCGGCGGCTTATCGAGCTGGGCTGCGTCACCGCGCTGTGCCTGGACGGCGGCGGGTCCACCACCCTGACCGCCACCTGGCCCACGGATACCGCCGCAAAGCGGATCAACTCCCCCTCCGACCGGACGGAGCGGTCCGTATCCAACCATATTTTCCTGGTGGCCTCCAGCCGCCCCACCGGGGAGCTGAGCCATTTCCATGTCAGCGCCGACAACGCCTATGTTCTGGCGGGCAGCACCGCGGAGATTTCCGCCGCCGCCCTGGACACCAGCTTCATCCCCATGACCCAGTCCTATGACCTCTCCGCCTCCGCCGGAATCCTGGAGGGCAATGTGCTGACCACTCCCCTGGAGGGCGGGGATATCACCGTCACCGCCCAGGGCGGCGGCGCGCAGGGCTCCGCCGTGGTCCACGCCGTGGCCGCGCCGGATGCGGTGGCGGTGCGGAACGAACGCAACGCCATTATCACCGAGCTTGCCGCCGCTCCCGGAACCTCCGTCCAGCTTCACGGCTCCGCCGCCTATAAGCACCTGCCCCTCAAGGCGGACCCGGCGGCCTTTTCCTGGGAGCTGGAGGGGGACGTGGGCTCCATTGACCAGACGGGCCTTTTCACCGCCACCGCCCCGGGGACGGGGAAGATCACCGTTTCCGCCGGAACCCAGAGCATGTCCATCGCCGTGACGGTCTCTGCCCGGCATCTGGAAACCCTGGAGGATTTCGAGGGCGAGACCACCATCTTCCGGGGCTCCGGGGAGCGCGCCTCCTTCAGCCTGAACCGGGACGGGAACTATGTCCGCTTCGGCAGCGGCTCCGGCAGGCTGGAGTATGACCTTGCCGAGGGCCCCGCCCGCTGGAACGCCACGTCCCAGCCCGCCGTGCTGGGCGCTCCCTATACCGGGCTGAACCTGTGGGTGGACAGCAACGGCTCCGGCAATACCCTGTCCCTACTCTGGAGCTCCGGCGGGGAGGAGATTCAGGTCCTGCCCCTGACCACCCTGGACGTGTCCGGCTGGAAGCAGGTCAGCGTAAACGGCCTTGCTCCGGGCACGGTCATCCGGGGCCTGGAGATCAGCGGCACGGGCACGGGAACCATCTATCTGGACCAGGTGACCGCCACCTTTGACGGCATCGTGGACAGCGCTGCCCCGGCAATCTCGGCGGAGCTGGACCAGGCGTCCTGGACCGTCGCCGGCTCCATTGCCGACGACGTGGACGGCGTTCTCCCGGCGGAGGACGTGACCGTTACCTTCAACGGCTCGCCCTTGGGGGAGTATGATCCTTCCACCGGCCGCTTCACCGTATCCCTCCCGGAGGACGGCGGGCAGATGGGCCGGGTCACGGTTACCGCCCGGGACGCCTCCGGCAACATCGGCCGCAGCTCCGTGGACGTTCCGGCCTCCGGCCCGGAGCGCCGCTTTACGGACACCGCCGAATACTGGGGGGCGGACTACTGCGACTTCCTGTACGATAACGGCATTTCCAAAGGCTATGCCGACGGGACCTTCCGTCCCGACCAGCTTCTCACCCGGCTGGACTTCGCCGTCATGCTGTACAACGCCCTGGCCGGAACGGGGCGGCTGGACCCGGCGAAATACGCCGGGACGGCGCTGCCCTTCGCGGACCTGGACCAGCTTCCTGAGTACGCCCTTCCCGCCGTCCGGGCGCTGTACGCCGAGGGCATCGCCGCCGGCTCCCAGGGAAAGGACGGGAAGCTGCGCTTCAACCCCGCCGGGAACCTGACCCGGGCCCAGGCGGCGGCCATGATCGGCCGGAGCCAGGAAAAGGGCTACGCCCTGGCGGAGCTGAGCTTTACCGACGCGGCGCAGATTCCCGGATACGCCGCCTTCTATATCCAAACCATGGCGGCCCAGGGAATTCTCGGCGGCTACGCCGACGGCACTTTCCGCCCCCAGGCCAACATCACCCGGGGGCAGATGGCGAAAATCCTGTACACCCTTTTGTGAGAATGCGAAACGGCCTGCCGCAAAAAGCGGCGGGCCGTTTTTTGGCCGCCTCCCGGCGATTCCCGCCGGGAGGCGGCAGCTTCTTATTCCACCTGGCGCATGGAGAGGGAGATGCGCTTTTTCTTCTCGTCCACCTCCAAAACCTTCACCTTCACCACGTCTCCCACGGACACCGCCTCGGAGGGGTGCTTGAGGAAGCGGTCCGCCACCTGGGAGATATGGACCAGCCCGTCCTGGTGGACGCCGATGTCCACGAACACGCCGAAGTCAATGACGTTGCGCACCGTGCCCGTGAGGACCATGCCGGACTTCAGGTCCTTCATCTCCAGCACGTCCGTCCGCAGCACCGGCTTTGGCAGGCTGTCCCGCACGTCCCGGCCGGGCTTCATCAGCTCCGCCACCACGTCCCGCAGGGTGGGCACGCCCACTCCCGCCTCCGCCGCCGCCCTTTCCTCGCCGTAGGCGGACACCCGGGCGGGCAGGTCCTGGAGGTTGCCCTCCTTCACATCGGCAAGGCTGCGGCCCGCCAGGGCCAGCAGCTTTTCCGCCGCGGCGTAGCTCTCCGGGTGAACGGCGGTGTTGTCCAGCACGGAATCGCTCTCCGGCACCCGGAGGAAGCCCGCGCACTGCTGGAAGGCCTTGGGCCCCAGCTTGGGAACCTTCAAAATCTGCTTCCGGGCGGTGAAGGGGCCGTTTTCCTCCCGGTAGGCCACAATATTTTTCGCCGTGGCCGCCGTCAGGCCCGACACCCGCTGGAGGAGGGAGGGAGAGGCGGTGTTCACGTCCACCCCCACGGCGTTGACGCAGTCCTCCACCACGCCGCTGAGGGCCTCGTCCAGCCGCTTGGGCGGGCAGTCGTGCTGGTACTGCCCCACGCCGATGGCCTTGGGATCGATTTTCACCAGCTCCGCCAGGGGGTCCTGGAGCCGCCGGGCGATGGACACGGCGGAGCGGAGGTTCACGTCGTACTCCGGGAACTCCTCCGCCGCCAGGGGGCTTGCCGAGTACACGGAGGCCCCGGCCTCGGAAACAATCATGTAGCTGACCTGGGCCTCGTTCACCTGCCGGATCAGCTCCACCGCCATCTGCTCCGTCTCCCGGCTGGCGGTTCCGTTGCCGATGGCGATATGCTCCACGCCGTGCTTTCGGATGAGCTTCGCCAGGACGGCGATGGCCTCCCGCTTCTGCCGCTCGCCGTGGGTGGGATAGACCACGGCGGTGTCCAGCACCTTCCCCGTGCCGTCCACCACGGCCACCTTGCAGCCCATGCGGTAGCCCGGGTCCAGGCCCATGGTCACCTTCCCCTTCACCGGGGGCTGCATCAAAAGGGGCTTGAGGTTCAGGGCAAACTGCCCCACGGCCCCTTCGCTTGCCTCCTCCGTCAGGGCGGAGCGGCACTCCCGCTCCAGGGAGGGGAAGATGAGACGGTCATAGGCGTCCTCCGCCGCGGCCTTGACAAACTCCATGGCCCGGCTGCCCGGAACCACCACCCGGCGGCGGAGGGCCCGCAGGGCCAGCTCCCGGTCCATCTCCACGCCGACTCTCAGCTTTCCCTCCTTCTCCCCCCGGTTCACGGCCAGAACCTGGTGGCCCTGCATCCGGGAGAGGGGCTGGGTGAAATCGTAGTACAGCCGGTAGACGGTGTCCTCCTCCACGGCGGCCTCGCTGCGGAGCTTCCCGTTTTTCGCCAGCAGGGAGCGCAGGGCCTTGCGGAGCTCCGCGTCGTCGCTGAGCATCTCCGCCACAATGTCTCCCGCTCCCGCCAGGGCCTCCTCCGCCGTCTCCACGCCCTTTTCCGGGTCAATGTACTTCGCCGCTTCCTCCGCCGGGTCCGGACAGTCCGGCCCCTGGGCAAAGAGGCGCTCCGCCAGGGGCTGGAGGCCCTTCTCCCGGGCAGCGGTGGCCCGGGTCCGGCGCTTTTGCTTATAGGGCCGGTACAGGTCCTCCACCTCCGCCAGGGTGGCGGCGTCGTCGATGGCGCAGGCCAGCTCCTCCGTCAGCTTTCCCTGCTCCTCGATGGACTTCTTCACGGCCTCCCGCCGCTCCTGGAGGCCCCGGAGATAGTGCAGCCGCTCCTCCAGCTTCCGCAGCGTGGTGTCGTCCATGGCTCCGTGGAGCTCCTTGCGGTAGCGGGCGATGAAGGGAATGGTGTTCCCCTCGTCCAGAAGGCGGACCACGTTTTCAACATACTGCGGATTCTGATTCAGCTCCTGGGCCAGTTGGGTGATGATGGGTTCCATAAAGACCTCCTTATCTTCCCGGGGAAAGGGGTGCGGGGAAAGCCACGGCGGGTTTTCCCCGCATGTTCAATCAAGCCCCGCCCCGCGGGATGCAATTTTCGCCTCCGCCGCCTGCATGGTCCTGCGGAGGAATATAACGCTCAGGGTCAGGGACATCAGCTCGGCGATGGGGAAGGAGAACCACACCAGCTCCAGCCTTCCCGTCCGGGCCAGCAGCCACGCCGCCGGGAGCAGCACCACCAGCTGGCGGCAGACGGAGACCACCAGGCTGTGGAGGGGGTTTCCGATGGCCTGGAACATAGACCCGGCGATGATGCAGAAGCCCGCCAGCAGGAAGGAGAGGCTGATAATCCGCAGGGCCGCCGTGCCGATGGAGAGCATCTCCGCCGAGGGGCTGAAAAAGCCCAGCAGCACCCCGGGGATCAGGTTGAAGGCGGCAAAGCCGGCCGTCATAATCACCGTGGCGGTCACAACAGTGAGGCGGAAGGTTTTGCGCACCCGGTCCAGCCGGGCCGCGCCGTAGTTGTACGAAACGATGGGCACCATGCCGTTGTTCAGCCCGAAGACCGGCATGAAGATGAAACTCTGGAGCTTGAAGTAGGCCCCGAACACCGCCGTGGCCGTGTCGGTGAAGGAGATGAGAATCTTGTTGATGCCGAAGGTCATGACGGACCCGATGGACTGCATGATGATGGAGGGCAGGCCCACCCGGTAAATCTCCCGGACCACCGCCCGGTCCGGCCGGATGGAGCGGAGGCGGATGTGGATGTCCTTGTTGAACCGGAGGTTCATCCAAAGGCCGATGAGGGCGGCCACAATCTGCCCGAAGACGGTGGCGGCGGCGGCCCCGGCCACCTCCATCCGGGGAAAGCCGAAGAGGCCGAAGATCAAGATGGGGTCCAGGATGATGTTGATGAGGGCCCCGATGAGCTGGGTAAGCATGGAGTACACCGTCCGGCCCGTGGATTGGAGAATCCGCTCAAAGCAGAACTGGCTGAAAATGCCGATGGAGAGCCCCAGGCAGATGCGGGCGTAATCCGTGCCGTAGTCCACAATGGGCTGGATGTCCGTCTGGGCCAGGAAGAAGGGTCGGGCCAGCAGAAAGCCGCACACGCCGAAGGCCACGGCGCTGACCAGAAACACGAAGATGCCCGTGTTGGCGGCCTGGTCCGCCTGGTCCTGCTTCTTCTCGCCAAGGGACCGGGAGAGCAGGGCGTTCATGCCCACGCCGGTGCCGCCGCCCACGGCGATCATCAGGTTCTGAAGGGGGAAGGCCAGGGACACGGCGTTCAGCGCGTCCTGGCTGATGCGGGCCACGAAAATGCTGTCCACCACGTTGTAGAGGGCCTGGACCAGCATGGAAATCATCATGGGGATTGCCATGCCCGCCAGCAGGGGGGCGATGGGCATAACGCCCATCTTGTTTTCCCGGGCGGCGTCTCCCCCCTGGGGGGCCGGGCCGCTTGATTGCAGCTTGTCGTCTTTCATCTTTAGAATCCTTTCTGTATATACGGGGGTTGGCGGAAACCGGGCGGCAAACGCTCCGCTGGTTTGCCGCTCGGGGAAGGGAACGGCGGAAAAAGGACGCGGCTTTATAGCCGCGCCTTTTTGAAGGCTGGGGGCCTTGCTTCTGGTTTCTCCGCAGGGCGGAGAAATCAAATGAAATCATTTTTGCGGCGACATGCGCGTCACAAAAATTCCTTGACTTAGCCGCCTTGGGCGGCGTCACCAGTCCACAGACTGGTGGGGGGAATCTAAAGGGGGGACGAAGTCCCCTCTTTACTTCTTCAATTCCCCCGTGGCCAGCTGGGTGAGATAGGCGTTGAGAAACCCGTCCAAATCCCCGTCCATCACGCCGTCGATGTTGGAGGTCTCGAAGCTGGTACGGGTGTCCTTCACCATCTGGTAGGGCATGAAGACATAGGAGCGGATTTGGCTGCCCCACTCGATCTTCATCTGCACGCCCTTGATGTCGGAAATCTTCTCCGCGTGCTGCTGGGCTTTCAGCTCCAGCAGCTTGGCCCGGAGCATCTTCATGCAGTTGTCCTTGTTCTGGAACTGGCTGCGCTCCTGCTGGGAGGCCACCACAATGCCCGTGGGCCTGTGGATGAGCCGCACGGCGGAGGAGGTCTTGTTGACGTGCTGGCCGCCCGCGCCGCTGGCCCGGTAGACCTGCATCTCGATGTCCTCGTCCCGGATTTCGATGGACTCGTCGTTTTCCAGCTCCGGCATGACCTCCACGGCGGCGAAGGAGGTCTGCCGCCGGGCGTTTGCGTCGAAGGGGGAGACCCGGACCAGGCGGTGGACGCCGTTTTCGCTCTTCAAAAGGCCGTAGGCGTTTTCCCCCTCGATGGAGATGGCGGCGGACTTGATGCCCGCCTCGTCCCCGTCCTCGTAGTCCAGGATTTTATAGGTGAAGCCCTTCCGCTCCACCCAGCGGGTGTACATGCGGTAGAGCATCTGGGCCCAGTCCTGGGCCTCGGTGCCTCCGGCCCCGGCGTGGAACTGCAAAATGGCGTTGCAGCCGTCGTACTCCCCGGAGAGGAGGGTGGCCATCCGGCTCTCGGCAGCCCGGTCCTCCAAGGCGGCGTACTCGGCCTTCAGCTCCTCCAGAATCTCGCTGTCGTCGGCCTCCTGGCCCATCTCGCACAGGGCCGTCAGGTCCTCCCAGGAGGAGAGGAGCTTCTCCTGCTTGGCAATTTTATTTTGAAGCTGCTTGAGCCGCTGCTGGACCCTCTGGGACCGCTCCAGATCGTTCCAGAAGCCGTCCTGGGCGGTCTCGTCCTCCAGCCGGGCGGCCTCCTGCCGGGCCGCGTCCATGTCCAGGGCGGCGGACAGCTCGTCCAGCTCCGGCTTGAGGTCCCGGAGCTTTTGTTTATAAGCGTCGTATTCAATCAAAGCCATGGCAAATTCTCCATCCTTACAGATTTCCCAGCCCATGTATTATATAGGAGGGGAATTTATTTGTAAAGAGAAACTTTTTCCGCAAACGCGGCGGCAAAAGGCGGCGGAATTCGACCGCCGCGGCCCGGCCTCCGGGGGCTTTTTTCGGAAATGATACCAAAATGTTGCCGCTTGTTCACAGTTTGTTCATGATTAGAGGAGGGCTTTCCGCTATGGTATAGAGAGTAGTATTATCGAATGCGAAGCATCCAATTTTCGGCAGGCACGGAGGTAAACTTATGAACAATTTCTGGAAGAAAAAACTGCCGGCGCTTTTGCTGGCGCTGGCGCTTTTAGCGAGCCTGGCTCCCGCCGCTTTGGCGGATACCTGTAGCCACACGTGGGGAGAGTGGACGGTTTCAAAGGCCCCCACTTGCACCAGCGCTGGAACAGAAATTCGTACATGTACAAAGTGCGGCATCCCTGATACAGAGACAAAAACTCTTGATCCTACGGGAATCCATAACTACGATGTGACCGATACCGCAACCTGCGGCAAGGAGGGCGTAAAAACCAGTACTTGCAGAGTCTGCAAACAAGTGGACAAACAGGTCAGCCCTCCTACAGGAAATCATATTTGGAACAGCGGAGTTGTCACTAAAAACGCCACTTGTACGGAAGCAGGCGAGCGAATCTATACCTGTAACACATGCGGAAAAACGCGGACAGAATCCATCTCTCCGCTGAATCACTCTGTAAACAGTACTACTGGCAAGTGTACCCGCTGCGGTCTTCAAATTAACTCTGCCGCCACGGTTACAGTCATCTTCATGAACGGCTCCAGCGAGTACAGCCGCCAGAACGTTGTTCTTAACGGCAACCCAAGCAACCCTGGAACCCCTGCCTATCCTGGCTCCGGTAAGGGATATACATTCAAGGGCTGGACCACCTCCAATCCGGGAACAAAAGCCCTTTACACAGGGCAGGCCATCGTTACTCCCACAAAGGCTGTCTCCGCTAATACCACTTACTATGCGGTTTATTCCACTTCCTCCAGCGCCGGGGAAATCGTTCTCCGGGTGGCCCCCAACAGCAAGGCGAACCTCAAGGTCTCCAAGTTCGAGGACCTTTTCAAGAAGCTCTGCGACACCAAAAAAGCGCCCCTGAGCGTGTACTTCTACCCCGAGAAGGACTACAGCAGCTTCCCCGGCGCCCTCCGCCGCAGCAGCACCGAGCTGAAGCTGAGCCAGCTGGAGGACCTGGTGTTCTATTTCAGCGACAAGTCCGAGGGGGATTACGCCCTCAGCGTCCTGAGCTTCCAGGCAGACAAAAACGCCAAGGACGGCAAGGAGCTGGTCATCCCCTTTGAAATCGTGGGAAGCAATGACGACTGCGAGGGGACGCTGCGCATCATCATCGACAAGGACGGCGAGGAGGGCGACGTGACCTACCGGGTGGCCCCCGGCTCCTCCGTCCCCTTCAGCCGCGCGGACTTCAACAAGGCCTACCAGACCCTGACCGGGTACAACGACGAAATCAAGTGGGTGGAGTTCGAGCCCGACAGCGACTACACCGACTTCTCCGGCAAAATCCGGGTCCTGGGCAAATCCGATTTCAGCCTGCGCCAGCTGGAGAAGGCCTCCTTCTACTATAAGGACGACGATTACGGCGATTACGCCATCAACGATCTGGTTTTCGTGGCGGCCTCCAACGCCAAGGACGGCGACGCGCTGGAAATCCCCTTCACCGTCTGCTATGACAAGGACGACCAGGCCGAGGGCACGCTGCGGATTCTCATCGACAAGAACGGCTCCAAGGAGGTGGTCTCCGCCTCCGCCGCCCCCGGCGGCGAGGTGAAGCTGGACCGGAGCGCCTTCAACAAGGTGTTCCAGTACCTCTCCGGCGACAACAAGGCCACCGTCTACGCCGTGTCCTTCGAGGCCCCCAGCGAGTACAAGAACTTTGACGGCACCCTCTACGCCGACGGGGACCGCCTCCGCCAGGCGGACCTGGCCCACGACGAAAACTGGTTCTACTACAACTCCAAGGACAAGGAGGAGCGGGACGATTACCTGCTGGCGGACCTGACCTTTGAGGCGGACCGGGACGCCAGGGACGGCGACAGCCTGTCCATTCCCTTCCGGGCCTATTACGAGAACGACCGGGATTACTACGAGGAGGGCACCCTCCGTCTCACCATTTCCTCCGGGGAGGGAGCCGTCGCCTATGAGACGGCCCCCGGCGGCACGGTGAATTTCTCCGCCGAGGATTTCAACAAAGCCTACCAGTCCCTGTCCGGCGACAACCGCTCCATCCGGTACGTGGCCTTCGAGGCGGACAGCGATTACGCCGGCTTTGCCGGAAAGCTCTATACCGGAAACACCCCCCTGGCCCGCACCAGCCTGGCCTATAACCAGGTGCGGTTCTACTACAGCAGCGCAAGCTACGGCACCTACGCCCTCAGCAGCCTCTCCTTCCGGGCCGACGCCTCCGCCAAAAACGGCAGCACCCTCACCATTCCCTTCCGGGCCTACTACGACGCGGACGAGTACGAGCAGAGCACGCTGAAGCTGACAGTGGGCTCCGGCGGCGACATCACCTATACCGTTACTCCCGGCAAGACGGTGAATTTTGACCGGAACAAGTTCGAGGACTTCTTCCGTGCGAATTACGCCGGGTCCAGCCTGGACTACATTGTCTTTGACGAGCCCACCGCCTCCGAGTTCCCCAACTCCAGCGGCACCCTCTACAGCGGGTACGGCACCAGCTACTCCGACTCCTTCACCCGCTCCGAGCTGGAGGACCTCTGCTTCTACTACGACGAGGACGACGCGGGCCGGGACGATTACGCCATCAACGACCTGACCTTTGCCGCCGCCAGCTCCTTCACCTCCGGCAAGGTCACTCTGCACTTCACCGCTTACGGCACCAGGGGCCAGGAGGCGGACGGCACGCTGGTAATCACTCCGGCCACGGCCTCCGTCACCTCCAGTTTGGTTGGCAGCGTGCGCTACGCCGTCACCACCGGCTCCAACGTCCAAATCAGCGCCGACGACCTGGCTCGGTATTTCAAGAGCGTTTATCCCGCTGGGTCGTTACAGTACATCACCCTGGGCGACGTGCCCGCCGCCGGGGCGCTGTATTACAACTATTACAGCGCCAGCCGCTACGGCACCTCCGCCCGGGAGCAGATCACCGCCGCCAACCGCAGCCGCAGCTTCTACCGCAGCCCCGCGTCCTACAGCGAGTACGCCCTGACGGAGCTGACCTATGTGCCCTCCGGGTCCAACTACTGCGCCAGCATTCCCTTCACCGCCTACGGCACCGGCGGCCAGTCCGCGGCGGGAGCCATTCTCATCAGCGTCACTAACAAGGCCGTCTCCGAGGTTTACGGCCCCACTCCCAAGAATACCGCCGTCACCTTCCCGGCCTCCTCCATCGCCGCCGCCGTGGCCGCGGCCACGGGGATAACCCCCAGCGGCGTGCAGCTTTTGCAGCTCCCCGCCGCCAACGTGGGCGCAATCTATGTGGGCAGCGGCACGGTTCCGGCCGACACCTCCACGGTCTACGGCTATAACACTGGCAGCCAGCAGCTGGGCCAGCTCCGCTTCGTGCCCCAGACGGGCTACACTGGCTCGGTGGAAATCCCCTACGCGGCGCTGAACGCCAGCGGCGTGCCCTATGCCTCCGGCGTGTTCTCCATGGGCGTTCTGAACGCCAACAAGAAGTTCACCGACGTCAACGCCGCCTCCTGGTGCTATAAATACGTCACGGAGCTGGCGGACGCCGCCGTCATCGGCGGCTACTCCGACGGGAAGTTCAAGCCCGACAGCACCGTTACCTACGGCGCGGCCCTGAAGC
Organism: uncultured Oscillibacter sp.; assembly: GCA_910585165.1. Classification (GTDB taxonomy): domain Bacteria; phylum Bacillota; class Clostridia; order Oscillospirales; family Oscillospiraceae; genus Oscillibacter. The sequence continues at coordinate 53,592 of CAJUBX010000002.1, forward strand.
TCATCATGCTGGCGGCGGGCTATCCCGAGCAGGCCCCCGTCCCGGGCGGCGGCACCTTCAGCGGCTACCTTGCCAAGGCCCAGGCCGACGGTCTGATCACCCGCAGCAACGTGAACCTCAGCGGGCCCATTACCCGCCTCCAGGTGGCCCAGCTGGCCGCCGGAGCGCTGAAGCTGGACATCAACAACCTCTCCAGCGTAAAGCCCTTCACCGACACCTCCGACGTCTATGTCCAGGCCCTGAACGCCGCGGGCATCGTGGGCGGCTATTTCAGCAACGGCGTCAGCACCTTCCGGCCCTCGGGCACCCTGACCCGGGGACAGGTTTCCGCCATCGTCTGGCGGATGCGGAACTACCGGAAATAACTGCCAAAGGGCCGCCCAAAGGGGCGGCCCTTTTTCCTTCCGGCAATTTCTCCCCGGGAAAAACTTCCCGCCCTTGAAGCGGGGCGGGAGCTGTGCTATAGTAGAGCCATAGGAACGCGTCAAAAGGAGAGCCGCCATGCGCCATCAGACCCAGGAACAGGCCCTGGAGGAGCTGCGCCGCCTGAAAAAGCGGCCCTCCTCCGGGAAGAAGAAAAAAATCCCCTGGCTCCGGTATGCCGCCGTAGTCCTCCTGGCCGCGGCCTGTATCGGCGGGGCGGAGCTGGCGGCCTGCCGCTTTTTCGCTCCGGCCCTTTACGAGGAGCTGACGGAGCCTGTGCGGCATGCGGCGGGAAAGGCGCTGGAGGCCGCCGGACGGGCCGGAACCGCGGCGGCGGAGAGGGCGGGGCAGGCCGCCGCCGCTCTGGCGGTCCGGGCCGGGGAGGCCCGGGCGGCCCTCCGGGACTGGATGGAGGAAGTCACCGCCCCGCCGCCGGAGCTCCTGGCGGAGGACGACTCCACCCTGGCCCAGCCGGAGGCCCCGCCGCCCAGGGAGATTCTGGACCCGCTGATCTCCGACCTCATCTTCCGGGAGGGGCAGGAGGTTTTAACCGGCGGCGGAGTGGACGTGGTTTACTTCAATCAGACCGACGAGGCCCGGGCGGAGCAGACATACGGCTCCGATCCTCTGTCCACCCACGGCTGCGGCCCCACCGCCATGGCTATGGCGGTCTCCTCCCTGACGGAGGAGACGGTGGACCCGGCGGACATGGCGGCCCTGTGCGTCCGGCGGGGCTACTGGTGCAAAAGCCACGGCTCTTACCTCTCCATGGTCCAGGGTGTGGCGGAGGCTTACGGACTGGGCTGCCAGGTCCTGGACCCGGAGACTCTGGAAGCGGACGACCTTTACCTCCGCCTCTCTACCGGAGACATTGCCGTGGCCCTGATGGCCAAGGGGCATTTCACCAAGGGGGGCCATTTCATCCTTCTGCGGGGCACAACTCTCAGCGGGGAGATTCTGGTGGCGGACCCTGCCAGCCGGGACCGGAGCCTCATTCCCTGGGATTTGTCCCTGATTTTGGAGGAGCTGTCTCCCAGCCGCCACAACGGCGCGCCGCTGTGGGTGCTGTCCAGGCCAATCGGCTAAAAGGAAGGCCCCCTTTTAAGGGGGCCTTCCTCTGTCTTATATCTTAGGGCCCTGCCTCACCCGCGCCTCTGCCGCCAGGAGAGCGCCTTCCCCTTCATCCGCTCCGGCAGGGGCGGCGGAGCGCAGAACCTGCGGACCACCTGGTCGAAGGGCTCCAGGGCGTAAGCGGCGAAGAAGGCCGCCCGTTCCGCCGGCAGGGGAACGGGGGAGGCCAGCTGGGGATTCCCCGCGATGGCCCGCTCCACGGGAAAGGGCTGGCGGATCAGGGGAAGCTGGTCAAACATGTGGCTGGCGTGGGGGGTGTTCACCAGCAGGAGGCTCACGCCCTTTTGCTGCTGTTCCGGCATCTCGCCGGGCTGGAGGCCCCACAGGTCCCCCAGGGTAAAGTCTCCCACCCGGTTCAAGCAGGCGTAGGGACAGCGGTGGCAGCAGGGCCGCAGGAACAGCGCCCGCTCAAAGGCCCGGCCATACTCCGTTTCATACAGGGGGTGGGTATCCACGGTGCCGTCGTCGTAGACGGCGGTGAAGTGGCCGTTCTTCCAGCCCTCCACCTTGTTGCGGAAGCGGACGGTCTGCAGCTCCCGGCCCCGCTTTCTCTCAATGCGGCGGGCCATATCCTCCCACACGCCGGGGGAGGGCACGCCGCGGCACACCAGATCGCAGGTGGTCAGGTTCTCCGGGCGGCTCCCCAGATAGCGGTACAGCCCGTCCACCTGGCAAGGGGTGCCGGAGAACAGGACCTGCCGGGTCTCCAGGCATTTCTTCACCTCCCGGAACACGCCCTCCAGGCCGCTTTGCACATACTTGGTCCCCCGGAGCCGCCAGAGGTCCTCCTTGCGGAAGCACGCGGTATGCCGCAGCCGCTGCTTTGCGTCCAAAGCCGCGCCGAAGACCACGCCGCCCCCCTCCAGCACATAATCCGCCAGGGCGGAAAAGGCCCCGCCGGAGGTGGAGTCCCGCCGGACGTCCGCCTCCCGGTTCCAGGCGGCGAAAACGGCGGGAACGGGCTTGGGCTCCCGCTCCTGAAACACGGGACAGGTTTTGCTGCACAGTCCGCAGCGGACGCACTTCTCCAAGTCCACCTGGGGGAACGCAAAGCCCTCCTTATCCCGGACCAGGGCGACGGCGTCCCTGGGGCAGACGGCGGCGCAGGCGGAACAGCCGGTGCAAAGGGTCCGGTCCGCCAGCAGGGGGCCCTCCTCCCGGGGGCGGGAAACCTCCGCCTCCAGGGGCTCGTCCGCCAGGGCGGCGCGCAGATAGGCCATGGACGCGGCCCGGGCGGCCTCCAGCCGCTCCTTCACGGCGGGCCAGGCGGGAACGTCCCCCAGGGCGGCGGCGTCTCCCTTTCCCACCACCCGGTCCGCAAGCCCTAGGCGGCTCAGCAGGCTGAAGGTCCGGGACCGCTCCGGCTCCCGGAGCTCCGCCGGAGCCACGGCAGTGAAAAACGGCCGCTGGAACTGGACGGAAAACACGGTGCCGTGGAAGGAATTCGTACAGACATAGGAGGCGTTTTGGAACAGGCTCAAAAACTCTGCCGGGCCCGCGTCAAAGATCATCTTCGCCTTGGGGTGGAGCTTCCGCCGGGCGCCGCAGAGCTGGACCACCGGCAGGCCGGTCTCCTCCGCCAGGCGGCGGATATAGGGCTCCAGCGCCTCGGAGAAGGCGATGCAGTAGCAGAGGATGTATCCCCCCTGGACCACCCGCTCCGCCGCCAGGGCGGACCACTCCGCCGCCTCCGGCAGCAGCGTGGGGTCCAATACCACCTCCGCCTCCCGGCCGCAGGCCCTTTGGATCGTCTCCCGGCCGGAGGGCTCCCGGACGGAGAGGTGGGAAAAGCCCGCGAGATACCCTTTCAGCTCCTCCTCCATGCCTCCGGGCAGGCGGGCCGCCCCGAAGGACGGGGCGTAGGCGATCTTCCGCAGGGGAGAAAACGCGCCGAAGAACACGGGGTCGAAGCGCCCGTCGGGAAAGAGCGCGGGGTTCCATATCTGGTCGCTGCCGGAGATCAAAAGGTCGTAGGGAAGCTCCGCCGCCTCCAGCTCCTCCCGGCTCTCATAGCGCCGGGCCGTCAGGTTCAAATGGGCCTTGGAAAAGTCCTCAAACCGCTGCCAGCGCCGCCGCAGGGCGGGGTAGCGGAGGGCGTTGTAGGCGTCCTTCGCCGCCTGCCTGGGGGTGGCGGGCGGCTGGAGGATGCGGGTATCCTGGTTGACGAAGTAGTCCACAATCTCCCCCTGCCAGCCCAGGGAGGCCAGGGCCCGCAGGGTGGCGGCGGCCTGGAGCACCGCCCCGTAATGGTGCAGGTGATAGAAGGTGACGAGTCCCGCTTTCAAAACCAATCCTTCCTTTCCTCCCTCAGACGGAGACGGTGTCGTCCTCAAGAACCCACCGCGACACGGGAATCTCCTCAAACTCCGTCTCCGTCCGGCGGATGACCACCCGGCTGAGCCCCGCGTTGATGATCAGCCGGCGGCACATGGAGCAGGAGGTGGCGTCCCCCAGCAGCTCCCCGGTCCGGGCGTCCCGCCCCACCAGGTAGAGGGTTCCCCCCACGCAGTCCTTCCGGGCGGCGGAGATGATGGCGTTGGCCTCGGCGTGGACGCTGCGGCACAGCTCGTACCGCTCCCCCGGGGGGACCTGGAGGGCCTCCCGGGAGCAGCGGCCCAGCTCCGAACAGTTGGCCCTTCCCCGGGGCGCGCCGTTGTAGCCGGTGGCGATGATCTCGTCGTTCTTCACGATGATGGCCCCATAGACCCGCCGCAGGCAGGTGGCCCGCTCCAGAACGGTCTGGGCAATATCCAGGTAATAGTTTTCCTTGCTGATGCGGTTCATAGACGGCCCCCCTTTTTTCGATGCCTCATTTTATCACGCGTCGGCCGGATTTGCAAGGCTTTGTGCCGGAAGAAAGCGAAAGAAGGACCGCCCGGAGGCGGTCCTTCTTTAATATTCTGAAAACAGCTCCACCTGGTCCGGAAGCTCCCCCTCGCCCAGGCGTCTGAGCTGGCGGAGGTTCTCCTCCCACAGCCGGTCGGCCACGGCCATTTTGCGGATGATGTTCTTCACTGTCTCTTCCAGGGCCCCGCCCTCCCGGTAGTCCGCCGGGAAGATGAAGTCCACCCGCCCCTTGGCCAGCAGATCCTCCACCCCCGCCCGGTTGGAGCTCTGGTACACGGCGATGGCCTGGCCGCCGTAGGCCCGCATCATCTTCATGCAGGGCACGTCGGAAAGGCCGTCCCCCATGTAAACCATGTTGGGGAAGGGCACCCGCTTGCTGTCGTCGGGCATGGAGTCGTTGAGGGTCTTGTCGTCGGAGACGTCCAGCACCCCCTTGTTGATCCGGTAGACGAACTGGGTCTTCGCCGTGAAGTTCACCGCCAGCTTGGGCCAGACGGGGCGGCCCGTCTCGTCGTAGTAAAACTCGCTGGCGTAGATTTCCTTGAACTCGCGGCTGATGGAGGACCCCTCGATGATCTCCCGGAGGCCGGAGGAAATCACGTAATGCTCCACCCGCACCCCCTGGGTCTCGCCGAAGGCGTTGATGCGGCCGAACCAGTCCGCCACGCCGGGAAAGAGCTCGATGCCCCGGCCCTTTTCCACCAGGTCCTCCCGGGTAAAGGGCAGGTTTTTCCGCTCCGCCTCCCGGAGCATGATGTACATATAGGCGAGGATGCCGTCCATGCGGTGCTCCCGGCCAAAGCCGTTGGCCTCCGCCCAGAACTCCGCCGGGGTCATCCCCAGGCTGGGGATGAAGGCGTAGTTCTGCATATCCGTGGTGCAGAGGGTCTTGTCAAAGTCGTACAAAAAGGCGACGATGGGCCGCTGTCCGGCCATAGCGGTCTCCCCCTTCGGCGGCGGTCAGTCCGCGCCGCGGTAATTAGGGCCGAATTTCAGCTCGTTGATGTTCACCCGGCGGGTGGCGCTGAGGTCCTCCGTCCCGGCCTCGTCCGCGGCGGCCAGGGCGTCCAGCAGCGTCTCCGCCGCAGGGACGGGCTGCTGGGCGGCGGGAGGCGGCTGAACCCCGGGGACCTCCTGGGGGGCCGGGGGAGCCTCCTGGGGCGGGGCCTCGGACGCGGGCTCTCCGGCGGAAAGAACGCTCTCCTCCGCCCCGGCGGCCTTGGCGGCCTCCTCCAGGGGGAGGCTGGGGAACTCCTCCAGGAACTGGAGCTCCTTTTCGCAAAGGGCCCGGCTCTCGGCCACGAAGCGGCGGATTTCCTCCTGCCCCTGCTGGAGGCGGCGGCCGTACTGCTCCGCCTCCCGGCGGTAATCCTCCAGCTTTTCCCGGGCGGCGCTTTCCGCCTGCTTGAGGATGCCGTCCCGCTTCTCCTCCGCCTCCTTGACGATGGAGTCCGCCATCCGCTGGGCGGTGAGGAGGGTGGCCCGCATGGAGTCCTCCGTGGCCCGGTATTCCTCCACCTTCTCCACCAGCACCTTCATCTTGGCCTTGAGGGCGGCGTTTTCCTTATAGAGGGACGTGTAGTCGTCGGTGAGCTCGTCCAAAAACTCGTCCACCATGGTCATGTTGTAGCCGCCCATCATCGTCTTGGTGAAAGAGCGGGCGGAAACCTCCTGCGGTGTCAGCATAGTCGCAAATCCTCCCCAGCGCGCGGCTTAGAAATACAGCCCGTTGTTCTCCAGCTCGTCGATCAAATCGCCCTCGATGTCCACGTGGTAGGGCGTGATGATGTAGGTGTTGGCGGCCACTTTTTTGATCTTGCCCTCCCCGGCGTAGGCCACGCCGGACAAAAAGTCGATGAGCCGCCGGGCCACGTCCTTGTTGGTGGACTCCAGGTTCAAAACCACCGTCCGCTTGTCCTTCAGCTGGTCGGCGATCTCCGAGGCGTTTTCAAACCGCTCCGGCTTCACCAGGATGACCTTCAGCTGGGTGGTAGCGTGGATGTTCACCACCTTGCTCCGGCGGTCGTCTGTCCGGGAGCGGCGGGGCTCGAACACGTCCTGCTCCTGGAAATCGTCGTCGAAGCCGGCGGGATCGTCATCCTCATCCTCGTAAGGATGGGTCAGTTTTTTCAGCTCGTCCAGGATGCTCATAGCGTACCTCCCGTTATATCTCGTAATGGCGGCTCCCGAAAATGGCGGTGCCCACCCGGACCATCGTGGCCCCGGCGCGGACGGCGTCCTCGTAATCGCCGCTCATACCCATAGACAGAACCTGTAGCTTATTATGAAACAATTTCCCGTTCATGTCAAGAAAAAGCGCCCGGACTTTGTCAAAATACCGGAGATTTTCCGCCCTCTCCACACCAGCGGGGGGGATGGCCATCAGTCCCAGCACCCGGATGTGGCTCTTTTCCAGCGCCGCCTCCGCCCCGGGGAGGAGCTTTGATGGGAGAAAGCCGCTCTTGGCCTCCTCCTCCCCGATGTTGACCTCCAGCAGCACGTCCTGGACCAGGTCCAGCCGGGCGGCGGTTTTCTCGATTTCCTCCAGCAGCTCCAAAGAGCCCGCGGACTGGATGAGGTCCGCCTTCCCCACCACCTGGCGCACCTTGTTGCGCTGAAGGTGGCCGATGAAGTGCAGGGGCGCGCCGTCGTAGGCGTGCTCCCGGAGCTTCGCCGTCATCTCCTGGACCCGGTTTTCTCCCAGGGCGCTGATGCCGGCGGCCACGGCCTCCCGGCAGGCGGCGGCGCCGTTCATTTTGCTGGCCCCCACCAGGGTGATTTCCTCCGGTTTCCGCCCCGCCTCTAGGGCGGCGGCGGCGATGTTCGCCCGGACACGGGCGATGTTTTCTGCAATGGGCATAGCTTCCGCCTCTTTCTGTCATTTCACCATTCATATTTCTGCGCGCAAAACCGCGCCGGGCCGGCGGCCCCTCCTACTGGAGCACCTTCCCGTCAAACAGCCCCCGGGCGGCGACGATCACCTGCTCCCCGGCCCGGATGATCCGCTTGGAATCTGCGCTCAGGCTGGGGTTCAGATCCGGCGCGGGAACCACCAGCACGAAGCTCTCCCCGCTGTAGATCACCTCCACCGGCTTGAACCGGGCCTCCCGGCCCACCAGGCAGTAAATGCCCGTGCGCTCCTCCGTAAGGGTCTTTCCGTCCTCGGTATAGGCCCGCTCCGCCCGGAGGCACTCCCGGGGCACCCGGATGCCCACGTCGGTCCCCGTGATGATCTGGGCCCGCTGGCGGCGCAGCAGCGTCAGCTCCCGAAGGTAGGACGTTCCCCGGAACACCGCCACCACCCGGCCGTTTTCCCGGGGGCCGGTGGATTCCAGCGTCACCGGGAAATCCCGGTCCGCCCCCTGGGTGAAGCGGAGCAGCAGGCTTCCCTCCTCCTCCTGCCGCTGCCGGAGGGCCGCGGCGTCCTCGGCGGACAGCACGGCGGCATAGCGCCACTCGTCCCCCAGCACCAGCTTCCCCGTCCGGGAGGAAACCGCCGGGTCCGCCGTCAGGCCGGACAGGCCCGAGGGGGTCAGGCCCTCCAGCGCCTCCGGGGTCAGCACCGTTTCAAAGCCGTCCACCTCGGCGGAGTAGAGCCCCGCCTCCGGAGCCGTCACCCGGCGGACGGATCCCTCGGCCTGGGCCCGCAGGGCCAGCAGCCGGGCCCCCAGCTCCTGGAGCTGGAGGGCGATGTCCCCGTTTCCCCCGTCGCTGTAGTCCCGCTTGAGCACCAGGGCCCGGAGCTCCAGGGCCGCGCTCTCCGCGTCATAGAGCCGGTCCGCCGCCAGGAAGCGGCGGTACTCCAGAAGGTTCTGGACAATCTGCGCGTCCAGCTTCCGGGTGGTCTCCGCCGCCAGGGCCAGGTCCTGGGCATACTGGAGCTGTTCCACCCGGCTTTCCAGGCTGTCGATTTCCGCCTGCCGGTCCAGCGACGCCTGGTCCGCGTAGACCGAGGCCACCGTCCCTCCGGCGGCCACCCGCTCCCCCTCCGACCGCTGGATGCGAAGAAGGCCGCTTCCCTCGTCGGGCAGCACCCGCTCCTCCCGGACCACGAAACCCGTCAAATCCACGGTGCGCTCCACCTCATAGCGGTAGGCCAGGGTGACTTGCAGCGGGTCGTCCAGATAGCGGGCGGCCTCCACGCCGAAGTAGGCCGCCACCCCCAAAAACAGGGCGGCCATCAGCAGCCTGGTTCCCAGATTGCTCTTTTTCTTTTTCATCGTATGTAGTTCCGCGCCGTCCGCCTTGGCGGCGGCGGAGTCACTCCTCCCCGGCCAGGCTCACCGGACGGGTGGGGGCGATGGTGGAGATGGCGTGCTTGTAGATCACCTGCTGGCGTCCCTCGCTGTCCAGAATGACCACGAAGGCGTCAAAGCCGGTGATGGTTCCCCGCATCTGAAAGCCGTTCATCAGGAACATGGTGACGGGCACCCGGTCCCGTCTGGCCCGGAGGAGGAAAAGGTCCTGTAAATTCTGCTTGCTCTGCATATTGTCCGCTCCTTTTTCTTTGTCCCCGCGTCCCCCGCCGGGGGGCGCCGTTGTGTGTTTGAGCGGAAAAGCCGGAGGCTTGTCCGCCGGTATCTAGGATACCCCCGGGGCGGGGAGGATTCCCGTCGAATTTCGTAGGGTCCGGGCAAAATTCCTTCTTTTTTCTTGGGGCGGGGCTCCGTCCCACTCAAAACGCCCGCCCCAGCCGCCGGGCCGCTTCCTCTGCGGCCTCCATGATCTCCGCCGCCCTGCCGGGTTCCGCGTCCAGCCCCCCGGCGAACACATAGTCGAACCGGGGAATGCCGAACATGGCGCAAAGCTGCCTCCAGTACAAAACCCCCAGGCTTTCGGCCCTTTCAAAGTCCCCGCCGGAAGTGAGGTAGGCCAGCCGCGCCGCCCGACAGTCCCCGTGGCAGCCGTCCGGCTCATAGTGGTAGGTGAGGCCGCAGGCGGAAATATGCTCAATGTAAATCCGCATGGCCGCCGGGAAGCTCAAATCCCAGAAGGGGGCCGCCGCCACGATTCTGTCCGCCTGCCGGAACTGCCGGGCCAGGCCGAACACCGGCGCGTCGAAAGCCCCGGCGTAGGCCAGCGCGTCCCGCTCGTCCAGGGCGGCGGGGGTGAAGGGGGCAAGATTCAGCCCCTCCAGGCGGACGGTCTCCGCCTCCGCCCCGGGATGGGTCTCCCGGAAGGCGGCGAGAAAGGCCTCCGCCAGGCGGCGGGTCCGGGACTCCGGTCCCCGCTGGCTGATGCAGCCGTCAATAAACAGAAGCTTCATGCGCCGTTCTCCTTTCAGGGGCCGGGCGGGCTCCCCCTGAAAGGGCTACGCCCGCTTGAACATCTTCTCCAGCTCGTATTTCGTGAGCCTCACCGCCACGGGCCTGCCGTGGGGGCAGTACTTCACCTCGCCGCTCTGGACCTTCTCCACCAGGGCCCGGAGCTCCTCCGGGCTGCTCTTCCAGCCGCCCTTTATGGCGGCCTTGCAGGCCATGGTGTGCAAAAGCCCCTCCCGCCGTTCCTCCGCCGACCGCCCGGAGCGGAGCTTTCCGGCAATTTCCTCCAGGACCGCCGTCACGTCGGCGGCGTCCATGTCCGCCGGAACCTCCCGCACCAGCACGGACCCGCCGCCGAAATCCTCGCAGGAAAAGCCGAACTCCTCCAAAAGCGGCAGGTTCTCCAGCAGCAGCGAAGCGTCCTCCCTTCCCAGCTCTACGGCGGCGGGGGTCAGCAGGGCCTGGCGCATGGGGGGCTCCAGGGCGGCCTTCATCCGGTCGAAGTTAATCCGCTCGTGGGCGGCGTGCTTGTCGATGAGAAAGACGCAGCCGTCTTCGCTCTCGCAGACGATATAGGTCCGCAGCACCTCCCCGGCGACGCGCCAGGGGGCCTCCCTGGGCCGCTCCAGGGTCTTCTGCCCCGGAAGCTCCGCCCCCATCTGCGGAATCGCGGGAACAAAGGGCCGTTCCCTGGCGGGGGGGCGTTTCTCCGCCGGCCGCCCCAAACCCGGCGGCGGCCCGGCCTCCCTCCGTTCCGGCGTTCTCTCCTCCGGGGGCGCGGGGGCCCAGCTTTTGGGCGGCGGGACGCTGTCCGAAAGCCGGGGCCCGCCCCGCTCCGTGTTCCAGGCCGGGGGAGAGGGGCTGCCTTCCGCCTTCCGGGCGGCGGGCTTCGCCTCCCGCTCCCGGTAGGTCCTGGCGTCCATGGACTGGAAGAAGTCCCCCCGGGGATTGGCCGTTTTCCCAGCCTCCGCCGGGGGCGGCGCCGGGACGGGCCCGCCCCGCTCCGCCAGGCAGTCCAGGACCGTGTAGTAAACCGCGTCGAAGACCGCCTTTTCCCGGGCGAACTTCACCACCGTCTTGGCGGGGTGGACGTTCACGTCCACCGCCTCCGCCGGCATCTCCACCGCGAGCACGCAGCCGGGGAAGCGTCCCTTCATGATCTGGTTGCGGTAGCCCTCCTCCAGGGCCGCCGTCAGAAGCTGGGACTTGATGAAGCGCCCGTTGACAAAGAACACCTGCATTCCCCGGGAACCCCGCCCCTGGAGGGGCCGGGTGACGAAGCCGGACACCGCCACGCCGTCCCCGCCCCCCTTTACGGGGATCAGGCTCCGGGCGAAGTCCCGGCCCAGGGCGGCGTATATGGCGGAGTCCAGCCGTCCGTCCCCGGGGGTGTGGAGGGCCTCCGCGCCGTCCTTGATGAATTTGAAGGAGACCTCCGGGTGGGACAGGGCCAGGTGCTGCATCAGCCCCGCCGCCGCCGCCGTTTCGGCGCTGTCCTTTTTCATGAATTTCAGCCGGGCGGGGGTGTTGAAAAACAGATCCCGGACCAAAATGGCGGTGCCCTCCGGCGCGCCGGACTCCTCCACCGCGCCGGGCGCACCGCCCTCCAGGCGGAGGACGGCCCCCATGGGGTCCTCCCGCCGCCGGGTGCGGATTTCCACCCGGCTGACGGCGGAGATGGCCGCCAGGGCCTCTCCCCGGAAGCCCAGGGTGCCGATGCTTCCCAGGTCCTCCGGCTTTCGGAGCTTGGAGGTGGCGTGGCGGAGGAAGGCGGTGGGCAGCTCCTCCGGGGCGATGCCGCAGCCGTTGTCCGTCACCCGGATGAGGCCCATGCCTCCCCGGCGGAGCTCCACCGCCACGGCGGAGGCCCCTGCGTCAATGGAATTTTCCACCAGCTCCTTCACCACGCTGGCGGGGCGCTCCACCACCTCTCCGGCGGCGATCCGGTCCGCCACGTGGGCGGGGAGCTGCTGTATGCTGGGCATGGGGCTTCCTCCTTTCCGGCGCGGTTACAAAAGTACCGCCGCGACAATGGGAATGGTGACGATGGACGACAGGGTGGAGACGAAGGTGATCTGGGCCATGCACTCCGCGTCCCCGCCGTACTCCATGCAGAGAAGGGAGCCGTTCACCGCTGCGGGCATAGCCATCTGGGTGACGGCGATGCCCAGGACCATCGCCCCGGTGCCCATGGCCCGCAGCATGGGGCACAGCGCCGCCGGAATGACCAGCAGGCGCACCGCCGTCAAAATCCACAGCCGGGGGGAGGCCAGCAGCCGCCCCAGGGGCAGCCCCGCCAGAAGGGACCCCACGAACATCAGCGACAGCGGCACGGTAATGCTCCCCACGAACTCCGCCGCCTCCCCGACGATGGCCGGGGGCCGCAGCCGTCCCAGCGCCAGAACCAGCGCCAGGATGGAGGCTATGACGCAGGGGGAGAAGGTCTGGCGGAGGCTGAACCGCTTCGCCCCGGCCAGCAGCAGCGGCCCCAGGGTGAAGGAGAGGAGGTTGAAGGGCAGCACCAGAATCACGGCGTAAAACAGCGCCTCCGGCCCAAAGAGGGCCACGGCCACCGGATAGCCGATAAAGCCCACGTTGGGAAACACCAGGGTATAGCGCCACACGCCCTTCTGCCCCGGCCCGCCCCCCAGCAGGGGCGGAACCGCCAGGGCGAAGACCAGCTCCAACCCGTAAAACACCAGGGATACCTTCAGCACGCCCAGCACCACCGCCGCCTCCGGCAGGGCGTCCCCGGTGCACACAGCCCCCACAATCATGGCGGGCATGGTGACGTTCAAAAGCAGCCGGGAGACCTTCCGGTCGGTCTCGCCGCCCAGGATGCCCAGGCGGTTGGCGGCAAAGCCGCAGAAAATGGCAAAGAGCAGCACCAGCATCTCCGCCAGCGTGTCAAAAAAACTCATACAAACCTCTCTCCCGGGCGGCGCGCCCCGTGGTCACAGGGCTCCCGCCAGCGCCGACAGGGCGTTCACCCCGGCGTGAAGGCCGATGGAGGCCCACAGCGTCCCCGAATGTTCATAGGCCCAGGCCAGCACCAATCCGGGAATCAGGTACTGGGCCATCAGCAGGAAATACGCCATGTCCCGGCCCGCCACGGCGAACTGCCACACGTGGGCCAGGGCGAACAGGGCGCAGCTTGCGGCGTAGGCCAGCAGCCGGCTCTTTTCCCGCAGCCCGCCGAAGACCAGCCCCCGGAACAGCGTCTCCTCCACAAAGGGGGCCAGGAATACCAGAATCAAAAGCGTCATGTGGGGGGCGCTGCCGGTGCGGGCGGAGATGGCGGAGTCGTTCAGGTTCCCCGCCCGGTCCGCGAAGACCCTTCCCAGCCGGGACGCCAGCTCGCAGAGGCCGTAATGGGCCACGATGCCGGCGGCCGCCGTCTTGAGGGAAAAAACCGGACCGTCCAGAAAGCGGCGGGTGGAGACCCCCAGCAGATGATGAAAGAGAATGGCCGTCACGGCGAACAATCCGTAATAGTAAACCGCGCCGTAGAGCTCCGGGGAGACGGGGCGGCCCAGCAGCTCCCCCGCCAGGCGCCGGGCCGGCCCCGCCGCCAGGGGGAGGAGGAGGAGGTAGAGGACGAAGAAGGCCGTGCCCCAGAACCGCTCCAGGTTCGTCAGGCCGCCGGAGGTTTTTTTCTTAGCCATAGCCCTTCCTTCACTTCAGCTTTTGTTTCAGCTCGTACAAAAGGCCCAGGGCCTCGATGGGCGTCAGCGTGTCCGGCTGGCAGCGGCGCAGCGTCTCCAGCGCCTCGCCCTCCCCCATGGAGGAGAGGGAGACCTGCTCCTCCTCCTGTTTTTCCGGGGCGGCGGGGGGCCGTACGCCGCCCGTCCCCTCCAGCTCCTCCAGCACCTGCCGGGCCCGCTGAAGCACCCGCTCCGGCAGGCCCGCCAGCCTGGCGACCTCGATGCCGTAGCTCCGGTCCGCCCCGCCGGGGAGGATTTTCCGCAGAAAGATGATCTCCTCCCCCCGGGCCTTCACGGCGAGATGGAAGTTCACCGTGCCGGGGAGGGTCCTTTCCAGCTCCGTCAGCTCGTGGTAGTGGGTGGCAAAGAGGGTCTTGGCCCCCAGGGTTTTGGGGTTTGCGCAGTGTTCCAGCACCGCCCGGGCGATGCTCATGCCGTCAAAGGTGGAGGTGCCCCGGCCGATCTCGTCCAGAATCAGCAGCGAGCGCTTCGTGGCGCAGCGGAGGATGTCCGCCACCTCCGTCATCTCCACCATGAAGGTGGACTGCCCGGCGGAGAGGTCGTCGCTGGCCCCCACCCGGGTGAAAATCCGGTCCACCACGCCGATGCGGGCGAAGGAGGCGGGGACGAAGCTGCCCATCTGCGCCATGAGCACAATCAGCGCCACCTGGCGCATATAGGTGGACTTGCCCGCCATGTTGGGCCCGGTGATGACAGCCACCCGCCCCTCCTTTTCCCCCAGGAAGGTGTCGTTGGGGACGAACAGGCTGTCTTTCAGCACCCGCTCCACCACCGGGTGGCGGCCCTCCCGGATTTCGATGACCCCGGACTCGTCCACCTCGGGGCGGCAGTAGCGGCTGCGCACCGCCACGGCCGCCAGGGACGCCAGCGCGTCCGCCTCCGCCACGGCCCCGGCGGTCTTCAGCACCCGGCCGGAGGCGGCGGAAATCTCCTGGCGCAGCTGGGTAAACAGCTCGTACTCCAGGGCCGTCACCCGGTCGGAGGCGGTGAGGATGGAGTTTTCCAGCTCCTTGAGCTCCTGGGTGACGAAGCGCTCCGCCCCCGCCAGGGTCTGCTTGCGGATATAGGTCTCGGGGGCCTGGTCCTTATAGCTGTTGGAAATCTCGATGTAATAGCCGAACACCTTGTTGTAGCGGATTTTCAGGGTGCGGATGCCGGTGCGCTCCCGCTCCCGGGCCTCCATCTCGGGGATGACCCCCTTGCCGCTTTTCAAAATGTGCCGCAGGCGGTCCACCTCCGGGTTGAACCCGTCCCGGATCAGGTTTCCCTCCCGGACGGAGAAGGGGGGCTCGTCGCAGATGGTTTCCGCAATGCGCCCGCCCAGGTCCTCCAGAACGTCCAGCTCCTCCCCAAGCTCCGCCAAAAGGCGGTCGGAGAAGGCCGCCAGCCGTCCCTTGATTTCCGGCAGCTTTTCGATGGCGGAGCGGAGGGAAGCAAGGTCCCGCCCCCCGGCGGAGCCGTAGACGATGCGGCTGATGAGCCGCTCCAGGTCCCCAAGGCCCGAGAGGGCGGCGGTGAGCTCCTCCCGCTCGATGGTGTTTTCCACCAGGGCCGCCACGGCCCCATTGCGCCGGGTGATGGCCGCCACGTTCAAAAGGGGCCGCTCCAGCCAGCTTCGAAGCCGCCTTCCCCCCATGGGGGTCTGGGTCCGGTCCAGCACCCAGAGGAGGCTGCCCTTCTTCT
>CAJUBX010000003.1 GCA_910585165.1 uncultured Oscillibacter sp.
CATGGCCGGAATCCCTTGCTATTACTGCATTTGTTGAGTTTTACTCATGGCTGCTGAAGTTCAAGGAGCGGAGTGAAAACTTCGAATCCGTTATGGCGGCTTGGCGCAGGGGCGAACTCACCGGCAGGGTGGTGGCCAGGGAGCTTGGCGTAGCCCACGGGACCTTTCAGCGGTGGGCCGGGAATGAGGGGCGGGCAATAAAGTGCAGGTTGTCAGCCGCAGGGCAATTGAATGAGCAAAGAAATTATGAACAGCAAGCGGAAAGTATGAATTTCCGGAATGTGCAGGCGGCCGGTATCCCATTCTTCTGTTTCAAATGCTTTTTAACCATTTTCTTGACCCATTCCATTACCCCGGTCCCTCTCCGCCGTTTTCTTGACACCCTTCTCCATTTATGCTATCATCAGGAAAGCTTCGGAAAGTCCGGCAGGGTCAAACGCCGAAAGGTCCGGACTTGCTTTTAGAGAGAAGGAAGTGGGACGCTCCATGGTTCGAATCGCCGTTCTAATCCCCTGCTACAACGAGAGCCAGACCATCGAAAGGGTGGTCCGCGGCATGGCCGCCGCTTTGCCGGAGGCCGTAATCTATGTCTACGACAACAACTCCACCGACGGCACCGCCGGCCTGGCCCGCGCCGCAGGCGCCGTGGTGCGCAGGGAGTACAAGCAGGGAAAGGGAAACGTCATCCGCAGGATGTTCCGGGAGGTGGACGCCCAGTGTTACCTGATGCTGGACGGGGACGACACCTACCCGCCCGCCGCGGCCCCGGAGATGGCCCGGCTGGTGCTGGAGCAGGGGGCCGACATGGTGGTGGGGGACCGGCTGTCCTCCACCTATTTTCAGGAGAACAAGCGCCCCTTCCACAACTTCGGCAACTCTCTGGTCCGCTCCTCCATCAACTGCCTGTTCCACAGCAATATTAAGGATATCATGACGGGCTACCGGGCGTTCAGCTACCAGTTCGTGAAGACGTTCCCGGTGCTGTCCTCCGGCTTCGAGATCGAAACGGAAATGAGCATCCACGCTGTGGATAAACGGCTTTGCGTGGAGAACGTGGTGGTGGACTACCAGGACCGCCCCGAAGGCAGCGTGTCCAAGCTGAACACCTATACCGACGGGGCCCGGGTCCTGCTGACCATTCTGCGGCTGTTCCGGCTTTACCGCCCCTTCCGGTTTTTCAGCCTGCTGGCGCTGCTGCTGGTGCTGATCAGCGGGGGGCTGTTTTTGCCGGTGCTGGTCACTTACCTTCAGACTGGCCTGGTGCCCCGGTTCCCCACCCTGATTGTCAGCGGCTTCACCATGCTGGCGGCGCTGGTGGCCCTGTTCTCCGGGCTGCTTCTGGACAATATGCGGCAGAAGGACTGCCGGGATTTCGAGTTCAAACTCCAGCAGGTTCACGACCAATACGTGCGCTGGGAGGAGCGGCGGTGATCCGCCGGCGGCTGCGCCTTTGGGAGGCGCTGACGCTTGCGGCGCTGTCCGTCCTAATCGCCGCAAGCCTGACCGGTTCCATGAGCCTTGAGCCCTACTACGTGGCGGACAGCGCCCTGGACAGCCTGGACCGGCTTCCCCGCTTTCTGGCTTACTGCATCCGCTCCTTCCAGATGGAGCAGACCTTGGGGTGCTTTCTTACGGTGGGGGCGGGCCTGCTGCTGTGGGGCGTTTCCCGCATCCGTCCCACGCCGTCCGAGCGCGTGCTGGCGGCCGTCTTCGGCGTTCTCTTTTCCATGACGCAGGTTGTGGGCCGCTCTTTTGCGGAGGTCGGGAGCTGGAACGCCCTCTTCGGCTCCCTCTTTGTGGAGTTCCGCGCGGCGGTAATCTTCTCCGGGAAGGCGCTTCTGGCCGCCTGTGTGGTCCTGTATGCTTTCCGCATGGTGGACCATGCCCCCAAACTGTCTCCCGCCCCCGCTTTTTCCTGGAAGCGCTTCCTCCTGACAGCGGGGGCAGTCGCCCTGTGCTATCTCCCGTACTACCTCTATTTTTATCCGGGCCTGGGCAACCCGGACACCAACATGCAGATGGCGTGGGCGCTGCACTATCCCACGGAGTGGCTTCAATACTCGCCCATCCGGGGGGAGGACGTGTTCGCCACCAACCACCACCCCTATTTCACCACCGTGCTTTTCGGCCTTTTTGCAAGGCTCGGCCTGACCCTTGGGAATATCCGCTATGGCGTGGGGCTGTACTGCCTTTTACAGCTTCTGGCCCTGGCTTTGATCACGACCGCGATTTGGACCTATCTCCGCCGCCTTGGCCTGGGGGTCCGCGTCTGCCGGGGCGGCCTGGTCTTTACGGCCCTGTTCCCCCTGTTTCCCCTGTACGGGATTACCATGCTGAAAGACCCCCTGTTTTCCCTGATACTGCTGACCTTCTCCTTCCTTCTGCTGGAGCTGGCCCGCACAGGGGGAGTGCGCCTGCGGGACAACCGCTTTTGCGCGCTGCTCTTTTTCAACGCGCTGCTGGTAACGCTGACCAAGAACCAGGGCGTCTATTTCGTGGCGGTCACCGCCCTGGCGGTTTTGATCTTCTTCCCCTTCCGCCTCCGGGCCGCCGCGGCGCTGCTGGCCCCGGCTCTGCTGTTTCAATTCGTGTGGATCGGCGTGCTGCTCCCGGCCTGGAACGTGGCTCCCGGAGGAAAGCAGGAGGTTCTGGGCCTCCTCTTTCAGCAGACCGCCCGCTATGTCTCCACATACCCAGAGGATGTGACGGAGGAAGAGGCGGAGGCCATCCGGGCCGTTATTGATTACGACCGCCTCCCCGAGCTGTACAATCCCACGCTGTCCGACGACGTGAAATTCACCTACAACCAGGACTGCACGGAGGAGGACCGGGCCGCGTACTTCCGCGCCTGGGCGCAGATGTTCCGCCGCCATCCGGGCGTCTATATTCAGGCCGCCATCCACAACGCCTACGGCGGCTTTTACGTGGAGCGCGAAACCGCCCTGTCCTATATTCATTTCGACCTGCGCCCCCTGGAAAACTACCCCTGGCTTCAGATCCCCATGCCGCCCCACCGGCAGGCGGCGGAGCCGCTCATCCGGTATGTTCTGAAGGCCCTCCAGCACATTCCGGGCCTTGGAATCCTCTTTCGAATCGGCGCCTACCCCTGGGCGGTGCTGTTTTTGTTCCTGGACGCCCTGCGCCGCAGGCAGTACGCCAGGATACTGCCCCAGCTGCCCTGCATTTTGACGGTAGGGGTGCTGTTTCTGGCCCCGGTCAGCGGCAGCTACCGCTACGCCATGCCCTTTGCGCTGACGCTCCCCTTCCTGCTTGCCACCCTGCTCCTCCCCTCCTGCGGGCCCTGGCCCGGGGAGAACCCGAAGCAGCGAAATCCTCTCTGGGGACAGATTCTGCGCTTTACCCTGGTGGGCGGATTGTGCTTTCTCATCGACTACGGTCTGCTTGCCCTGCTGGTGGAGGCGGCGGGATGGTCCGCGCTGGCCGCCAGCGCCGCGTCCTTTACCGTCTCCGTGCTGGTCAACTACCTGCTCAGCGTCCGCTTCGTCTTCCGACGGCGGGAGGACGCCGGCCGGGGGCGCGAAATGCTGGTGTTCCTTCTCATGAGCGCCGCGGGGCTGGGGCTGAACCAGCTTTTGATGCTCATCGGCACCCGCTCCCTGGGGCTTCACTACCTGATCGTAAAGCCCGCCGCCGCTATCCTTGTGCTGGTCTACAATTTCGTGACGCGAAAGCTCTTCCTGGAAAAGAGGCCCCTTCCCCGGCCCCATAGCGCCGGCTGACCGTCCGCAGACCCGGGAGAGATTTCTTCCCGCTATATCTATCCGCCAAAGGAGGGCATCCCTGTGTGGAAAAAACTTTGTACCGTCTGCGCCGCCGTGGTTTTGGTGCTGCTGGCCGGGACTCTGGCCTGGCTTTTGTTCCCCCGGCGGGAGATTCCCTCCGTGCTGGAGAGCCTGCGCGTGAAAGCGGAGGATGTGACGGACTGGTCCCATGCCATCGCCTACGTCCCCCTGGACGACCGGACGGACAACCTGGAGGATGTGGTCTATCTGGCGGAAGCCTCCGGCTACCAGATTGTTTTGCCGCCGGGAGACAGCTACTGCACCAAGCTGGACGGGCAGGCGCCAAACAGCAACGGCACCCAGTACGGCGACCGGGAGGCCCTGTTCCTCTGGCTCCAGGAGATGGAGGAGCGGGGCTGCGATCTGTACCTTCTGTCCCTGGACCAGCTGTTCTCCGGGGGATTGGTGAACTCCCGCTCCGTCAGCGGCCCGGCGGATTTGGTCTTTGCGGACGGAACGCGCATGAGCGAGACAGAGGCGTTCGACCATTTCGTCCTCTCCCTGGCCCAGGACCCGGAGAACGAAATCCACCTCTTTGACAGCGTGGTCCGCCTGGCCTCTACCGTGGGCTACCGGGGCTTCGGCCTTGCGGAGTACAACGCCCTGCGGGCTTACGGCATGGAGCCCCGCCCCACCCTGGAGGGGGAGGCGCTGACGCTGGAAAACATCTTTGCCGCCTACCCCTACGGAGAGGACGGCGTTACGGCGGCGGAGGAGGGAATGGAGCAGTTCCGGGAGGACCTGACGGAGGAGATGATCCGGGACTACCTGGGGGTCCGCAGGCGGAAGCTCCAGCTGACCGACTATGTGATCTCCGCCCTGAGCGCCGCGCCCCACGACAATATCCACCTGCTTATCGGCATCGACGACTCCTCCAACGCCACCAACATTCAATACAACGAGCTCAGCTACCTCTCCCAGGCGGCGGGACGGGGCACCACCCTTTTGACGGGCCTGGACAGCCTGGCCCGCCTGCTGGTGGGCCAGATTGCGCAAAACAGCTACGGCCATCCGGTGAAGACCTTCCTGCGCTACATCGGCGGCAGTGAGAGCGTCCCCTCCTCCGAATACGACGTTCACACCCTGGAAAAGACGGTGGATTTGCATATGGACCTTTTCCAGGCCCGGCGGGTGGCGGAGGACGAGGCGGAGCTCCAGCTCCTGGTGATGACCGCCCCCGACGACCCTTCCAAAGCGGAGGCGTACTGCGAGGAGCTGGTTTCCCAGCTGGAGGAGAACTGCCGGGAGCGGGTGCCCACCATTTTGCTGGAGGCCAGCAACAACGCTTACGGGGACCGTCTGGAGCGGATGCTGTTTGACCGGGTGGACTTTGGAAGCCTCCTGGCCTTCGCCGGGAAGTACGACCAGGCCAACGTCACCGGAGCGGCGTTTGCCATGGGCTTTTCCCGGTATCTGTACCTGGCCTGCCGGGAGGAGAAGGACGAGGCCAGCGACGCCGCCCAGGTCCGCCAGCTGGCCAACTCCATGGCCCTGACGTACCCCTATATCCTCCACACCCGGTATGATTTGAACCTGTTCATCAAGAAGCTGCGGGACAACTACAATAACCTCTCCCCCAGTCACCCCATTCGAAACCGCCTGATTCAAAGTTTCCTGGAGCGCCGCTTCCTCTCCCTGTGCGGCGGCGTGGAGGAGAACCTACAGGGGTCTTACCTCATCACTTCTCTGGCCCCCTATGAGGAAAAGATCATTTCCGGCGTTTCTATCCGGGACCCCTATCTCCCCTGGAACCGGACCTTTGAGCTGTCCTTCAGCATAGACGTGGACCCGCTTGTCCCCGCCGGAAAATAAACGGAAACCGCCCCGTCCCTTGATTTTAAGGGACGGGGCGGTCAATCTTCCGGGGGGTTCCCTGTTACCTCCCCTTGTAAGCCCGGTAGACCTCTCTGCGGTTAAAGCCCTGTGTGGGGGCGAACAGCGCCTCCGGCAGGGCCGTCACCGGCGCGTCCGGCTTGGCGTCCCTGGGAAGAAGGCCCTGCTCAGCGCACCAGTCCATGGCCCCCCAGTAGGGGGCCTGCCGCTTTCCGGTCCTTCGAATTTCCCTCCAGCGGCGCTGGAGGGTTTCCTCCTTGGGCGAGAGGAGCATCGCCAGCTCCCCCTGGGTCATGGGCGCATCCAGCCGCAGGCAGTTGTCGGAGTAGACGATGGCCCGCTCCCGCTGGAGAGCACAGAGCTTTTCAAAGAGGGGGTCCTCCCGTCCCAGGTCCGCGAAGGGGCTCTCCGCCAGCAGCGCGGCGGCGGTGACCACCTGGTAGCCGTAGGCCCGCAAAAGCTCCAGCTGCTTTCGAAGCCCATAGGCCACCGGCGTGCGCTTGCCCATGTTGTACCCGTCCTTCTGGAAGATGATCTGCCCGCAGAAGAAATCCGGGTCCTTCTCCAGGGCCTTCCGCATGGGCTCCACCATGGCGTTTACCTCCGCCTGTAAGGCGGCCTCCGGGTCGCTGAGGGTGGAGGGAAGCCAGCCCGCGCCGTCAAAGGACGCCGCCAGGTACTGGTAGCCCATCTTGTCGCAGACGTCGTAGCTGGTAAAGCCGTCCTGCATCCGGTCCACATAGTGGGGCGGGCGGTGCATGGTCAGCTGATAGCCGTATTGATCCAGCATGAGCCTGTCCAGCCTCTGAAGGTCCTCCACCGCCTTGTCCATGGAGCCGAGATACACCCGCCCTCCATAGACGAAGGGCTTTTTGCCGAAGATGATATGCCGGTAGCCGTGGCTGGTGATCTGGTGCCCCTCCTCCAGCATCCGGCGGATCAGCCGATCATTGTGGGCCGCGCCGCCCTTTTCGTCCTTATGGATATCCGGGTAGTGGTCGAACCGGATCCCCCCCCAGGAGGCGCTTCCCACTTTACCCGCCTTGTCGGGGTAGTTTTCGCTGGTGTCCCCCACTACGTCGAAGGTCCCCTTGGCCTCAAATTCCGCCAGGGCGTCCAGCAGAACGTCCGTCAGGGACTTCCCGCCAAAGCGGTCCGGCGCGGCGGGGAGGTCCATGGGGCCGTCGTCAAAGGTCATGGCGCAGATGCGGCGGCGGGTCTTCACCCGCTCGATCCGGCGGGTATAGCTGAGGCTGTGCTTCTCCGCCGGGGCGATGAGCTTCTTCACCACCCGCTTTCCTTTTTTCCCGATCTTTACAAGCATGGACATGGCTGATTCTCCTTTGCACTCAAACGGTTCTTTCGTTGTCCGGGTCCCTTCGCACCAGGTCCTCGCCCAGGCATTTCACGGCGAACGCCCCCCATTTCAGATACGCCAGCGGCCCCGCCTGGGTCCGCCGGCGCTTGTTCAGCTGGCTTCTGGCGGTATACCAGGAGCGGCTGCGCCGCCCGGAGGTCTCCGCCCCTCCGCCCAGCAGCGCCGCCTTCACCGCCTCCAGGGTCAGGGCGGGGGCCTCCACCGTGGTCACGCCGTTCCCCACCTCCTGGGGGAGGTGGGCGTCGCTTCCGGCAAAGGGGAGCAGGCGGCGGGCCCTGGCGAAGTCCGCCGCCATTTGGTTGGCCTGGGGGTTCTTCCGGTCCGCCCGGCTGTTCCAGACCTCCACCCCGTCCAGCAGGGGGACCAGGCCGGCCAGCCGCTCTGCGTCCCGGGACCTTTGGAAGGGATGGGCCAGCACCGCGATTCCCCCCTGGCGGTGGATTTCCTCCGCCGCCAGGGTGAACTCCCGGCTTTCGATGGGCCTGGTGACAAAAAGGCCCAGCAGGTGCCCCTGGTCCGTGGAGACCTCCGTTCCGGGGATCAGCAGAAAGTCCGAAAACAGGGGAAGCGCCTCCGCCGCGCGGTCGTGGTCGCAGACAGCAGCCCCCTGGAGCCCCGCCGCCCGGGCCCGCTCCGCGATTTCCTCCAGCTCCATGCACCCGTCCGGAGAGCGGACGGAGTGGACATGCAGATCCAGACGCAGGACCATGGGCATTACCTCCTGAAAAGCGTATTGCGCAGATACTTCCGCATGGGGGCCGGGTCCTCCCGGGAGGAGAGCGCCTCCCGGGCCCGGAACATGTCCGCCGCCCCCTGGAAGAACTTTCCCGGCTGCCCGCGCCGGAGGTAGTCCAGCATAGCCGCGCCGTCGTTGAGGACAAAGCGCATCCGCACGCCCGTCTCGTAGTCCTTCGCCCGGTACTCCAGGACCTCCCCCCGGGCGGCCCTGGCATAGAGGACGGCGAAGGGGCTGCGGGCGCAGTCCGTCATGGGGAAGCTCCCCCAAATCCGGGGATTCACCTCCAGCACCCGGTCCCCTTTGAACTCCACCATAGCCATGCCCACAAAGCCGAAGGAGTGCAGCAGCTCGTAAGCCCGCCGGATCATTTCCGCGTCATAGAAGCTCTCACAGCAGGTGGAGGGCCCTCCTGCGGCGGGAAACTCCCGGATTCTCCGGTGGCAGAGGGCGCATATGAGCCTGCCCTGCCGGTCCAGCAGCAGACTGGCCCCGGCTCCGTCTCCCGCAATCCGCTCCTGGACGACGGGGCGGGGGTCATACCGGGACATGGCGGCCAGGCAGGCCCGGTACTCCTCCGGCGTAGCCGCCACGGCGTAACGGTCCCGGGCCTTCAGCCCCAGCTTTTCCCCGCAGCGGGGCTTGATGACCACCGGGTAGCGCTCCGGCTCGCCGTCAAATTCCCGAGGGACCGGAATGCCCAGCTCCAGGCAGCGGCGGTGGACCGCCTCCTTGTCGTTGAGCTGCTCCAGCGCCTCCGGCGGCGCGATGAGGAAGTCGCAGAGCTTGGCAAACTCCTCCCGCATTCTTGAAACCGCGTTCAGCGTGGCGGCTCCGGCGCAGAAGAGGACGGGGCGGTCAAACTCCTCCAAAAGCCCCATCAGCGCCTCCCCATACTCCGGGCTCTCCGGCGGCACAGGCAGCCGCCGCCCCTGCTCCACATAGCGGGAGGAGAACACCGGCGGGTCCGGGAATTTTCCAAGGCCCGCCTGCACCGCCACCACCCGGCAGCCGCTCCTTCCCAGGGCCCTGGCGGCGGCAATGGAGGCCCGGTATTTTGCGTCGGTAAGCACCACTGTTTCCATCGTCGTTCCACCCCCATTGTTCGGTCGGAGGCTATTATAGCAGACTGCCAAAGGAATTACAAGGAAAAAGCGGCCCGGCGGCGGGACGGCCCTCCCGCCTTGTCCGCCCGGCCCCTGAACCCGCCTGGTCTGGGCGGGTTTTCCTTGACCTGGCCGCCGGATTGGAGTAGAATACAGTTGATTTTCCAGCCTCCCGGGAAGGAGGGGCCTGGGGAAGGGGCTCTCCTTTCCGCCGCGCCGCCGCCTGAGGGCCGGATTGAAAGAAACGAGGAAATTTGCCATGACTTTTCTGCGGGAGAGCTATCTCTGCCACCTCTGCCTGGCGCTGGCCTCCGCCTATGAGGCAAGCGCCCTGCACCGCATTCTGGCCGCCCTGGGCCGCTGGTGCACCCGGCAGATTGACCAAAGCGCCGTCCTGCGCCCCCTCTGCCGGGAGGGCGCGGCGGTCCGGTCCTGGGAAACCAGCGGCCTCTGCCGCATTCTGAGCTTCCTGGTCAATCTGCCCGCCTGGCTGCTGCACAAGCTGTACGGCGCCATGCCGGATGCTTTTGAAGACAGCGTGTTCAGCCGCCTTGCCTTCACCATGGGCGAGGAGACCGCCGTCGCTCAATCCTGGCTTGTCATTTTGCTGTGGACCATTCCCTTCGCGCGTTGGAACAACGCCTACAGCCTCATCGCCTTTTCCCTGCTTCTGGCGCTGTTTTACGCCGGAGCCATGCGCCGCCGGGACTTCCGGCTGGATATGGCGGCAGTGGGATGCTACCCCGTGGCGCTGTTCGCCGCCGCCTTTTTGGGGCTGGCCTTTTCCTACGCTCCCGCCCTGTCCCAGCGGTACTTGTTCTACCACATTTCTGCGGCTTTGTGCGTATTGGTGACGGTCAGCGCCGTCCGCCACGGGGAGGACCTGAAGCGCCTTGCCGCCGGAGGCGGTGCCTGCGTGCTGGTCTCCTCGCTGTACGGCGTATACCAGCGCATCCAGGGGGTGGAGGTCAATCTCTCCTACGTGGACGTCCGGGTGAACCCCGGAATGCCGGGACGGGTGGAGTCCTTTTTCGACAACCCCAACACCTTTGCCGAGATTTTGATCCTGCTGCTGCCTCTGGTGCTGGCGCTGGCCCTCTGCTCCAGACACCTGCTTTGCAAACTGGCCGCCGGGGGGGTATTCGCCGCCGGCCTGGCGGCGCTGGGCATGACCTATTCCCGGGCCAGCTGGGTGGGGATGGCGTGCGCCATGGTGGTCATGGTATTTCTCTGGAAGCCCCGGCTGCTTCCGCTGTTCGCGGTTTTGTGCGTTTTGTGTATCCCCTTCCTGCCCTCCACCATCTGGAACCGGATTTTGTCCATCGGGAACTTCTCCGACCTGTCCACCCGCAACCGCCTTCCCACGCTGCTGGCGGCACTGGAGATGATCCGCAGGCACCCCATCCGCGGCATCGGCCTGGGCGCTGCGGTGCCCAAGCTGTACGCCTCCGATTGGAACCTCTTTCACGCGACCTTCCCCTATGTCCACTCCCACAACCTCTATCTGGAGGTGTGGCTGCAAACCGGAGCGCTGGGCGTTGTCAGCTGCGTGGGCGCTCTGCTCTGGGCTGTCAAGGGCGCGGCCCGCACCGTCCGCCGCTGCCCCCCCTCCGCGGCCCGCACCATTACCTGCGCCGCGGCGGCGGCCATCTGCGGCGTCATGGTCTGCGGCCTGGCGGACTATCCGTGGCACTATCCCCGGGTCATGGTCATCTTCTGGTTCGTGTTTGCCATGGCCCTGGCCGGCGTAAAGGTCTTACGGCAGGAGGGCGGGGAGAACCGCCCCCAGGTCTGACGGAAGCCAGGGCCTTCGCCCCCCTGCGCCGGGTTTCAAGCGGCTTTCATCATCCAGCGGCAAAGGCCGGAAGGTTTGCAAACCTTCCGGCCTTTTTCCGGCGCTGGAACCGTTTTGCCGGGAGCAGGGTCCGGCCATTTGCCGGCTGATCCCAAGCCGCGTCTCACTCCTCCTGCACGGCGCTCCTGCCCAGGCCGAAGTCCTCCTCCGCGCTGCCGGTATCCCGGCGGAGCATGTGCTCCATCACCCGGATGTCCGAATCCACGTCCATGGCCTCCGCCTGGTAAAGCTCGTCCAGCTGGTGCTCAAAGCCCTTGACGATGGAGTCCATCGTCGTCTCAATCCGCTGCTTCGCCTGGCGGAGGTTCTCTCCCTCCACCCCGGCGGCCTCAAACTGGGCGTAGGAGTCCAGCAGCTTTTGGGTGGTGGGCAGGTAGTAATTCAGGAAGGTGCTGATCCGGTCCTTTTTCCTGGGGTCCTCCTCCACGGCCTTGAATATCTTCGCCGTGATCTCCTCCAGGCGGTCGATTTTGGCAGAGAGAATGGGGTCGGCAATGCGGTCGTTGGCCCGGCGGATGCTGCGCAGGATGCCGGAATAGCCCTCCTCCGCCTCCCTGGGGGGAGCCTCCTCCGCAGCTTCTTCCTGGGCCTCCCGGAACCGCTGGCGGAAGTCCGCCTCCGCGCCGCCGCCCCGGAACAGATAGCCAAGCTCCATGTTCAAATACGCCTTGCCGCCGAAGTAGCCCCGGTCAATCATCTTCTCCAGGTCCTTCGTCACCCGCCGCTCGGAGTAGCCCAGGGTCCGGGCCAGCTCGTCAACGGCCACGGCTCCCCGGTCCCCCATGACCAGAAGGTAGCGGGAATAGCGTTTCAGGCTCTTGTCCATGGCAAAGCCGCTGTACAGCATGGATACGCCGCCCACCAGGATGCCCAGGCCCTGGACCAGCTCCCACAGCTTTCCGCCGGAGCGGTCCGCGACCCACAGGCCCGCAAGGGCCAGCAGTACGCCGAATACCTTCAGCATCCGGGCGTTGGATTTCTTCACCTTGGGAGACTTGGTAGCCCTCTTTACCGCCTTGGCGGCTTTGGTCTGCCGGCGGGACGGCGTCTGGGTCTGCCCCGCATCCGCCTGGAGGGGCGGAGCCTTCTGGACAGGCTTTTTCTCGTCCTCGGCGAAAAGCTTTCCAAACAGCAGGAACAGTCCCAAGGGCCAGAAGAATATGAACCCCATGATAATCAAAGTCCAGCTCCAGTCCTCGCCGCCGGACGTTTTTTTCTTGTTCTCCGCCATGGTTCAGCCCTCTTTCTCTTTCAGCTTCCGCTTGTTTCCCTGCTCGTCCACAAGATAGGTGTTGTCCAGCTGGCTCTTTAAATTCCCCAGCACCGCGTCGATGTAGGCCTGGCGGAGGACGGCCTGCTCCGCCTTTTCCTCCTCCGTGAGGCCCTCCGGGGTCTTGGCCTTGCGGGCCAGGGCGTTGATGCGGTCGATCTGCTCCTTTGTCACGCTTGTCCCTCCTGTTCCCGATGGAAAATCAGTTCAATAGACTCGATGAACCCTCCGGCCCTCTGCTTCTTCGGGACGAAGCCCGCGTAGCGCCAGCCCTCCAACCCCCGCCGGAGGATAATCTCCCGGTGCCCGTCTGTTTCCAGGCCGACGCCGCCAAAAAGGCTGTACCCGCTTTCATAGTCGCATTGAACGGTCTCAAACTCATATTCCAGCATTCCAAATCCCCCCTGTATTTTCATACGGTTTCTGGCCTTATAATTCTTCAAAGGATACCCGGATTTCCGTCCGCCTCAAACGTACACCTGCAAAACAATGGAGACGCGGCCCTTACGGGTCAGGCCCCCTACCTTCGAGAGCTCAAACTTTCCAAAGCCCCGGGCGGACACCACGTCCCCCGCCTCCAGCAACTTGTCCGGCTTCACGCACTCCCGCCAATTGAGCTGTACCTTTCCGCTTTCAATCAGGGCGGCGGCCTTCCCCCTTGCCAGGCGGAAGCCGGAGGAGGCCACCGCGTCCAGCCGCAGGGAGGATACCGTATCCCGGACCTCCCGCCGCGCCGCAGCGGGAATGTGGAGGCTGTCCGGCTCGATGGCGGAAACGCTGAGCCTGGCCCGCCCGGCGGAGCTCCAGCCTTGCAGGAGGAAATCCGCCACGCCCTCCAAAACCAGCAGGTCCGCGCTGCCGGAGGCCACCAGGATGTCCCCCACCTTTTCCCGCACGATGCCAAGGCCCATGAGGCTTCCAAGGAAATCCCGGTGAGTCAGCTTCTCCTCCTCCCGGAAGGCCGCCCGGAGGCAGCGGATGGGCGCTTCGGCGCTCTGCGGCTCCATCCAGTCCGGGAGGAACAGCAAAACCTGCCGCTCCGCCCCCTCGTAGCCCCCTTGCAGGACATAGGCGCTCTCCGGCACGCCCGCCAGGCGCAGAAGGTCCAGGGCCCGGGAGCGCTGCTGGGGGCTGAGGAAATCCGTGGAGGCCGGGACGTTCCGCCGGAACGCCTGCCGGGCCTTGTCCAGCACCTTCGCCAGGGCCAGCCGGTCCTCCCCGGCAAGGCCCATGCGGTCCAGCAGAGCGCCCTTATCCATGGCGCAGCTCCTGGGTGCGGACCAGGGCGGCGTAGGCCCCGTCCCTGGCCATCAGCTCCTCGTGGCTTCCCAGTTCCACCATGCGCCCGCCGTCAATTACGGCGATGCGGTCGGCGTTTCGGACGGTGGAGAGCCGGTGGGCGATGATAATGGTGGTCCGGCCCTTGGAGAGCTTGTCAAAGGCCTCCTGGAGCTTGGCCTCCGTCACGCTGTCCAGGGCGGAGGTGGCCTCGTCCAGTATCAGCACCGGGGGGTCCTTGAGGAAAATCCGGGCAATGGAAATCCGCTGCTTCTGCCCGCCGGAGAGAAGCACGCCCCGCTCCCCCACGTAGGTGTTGAACCCGTCGGGCATGGCGACAATGTCGTCGTAAATCTCCGCAAGGCGGGCGGCCCGGGCCACCTCCTCCTCTGTGGCTCCGGGGCGGCCGTAGCGGATGTTCTCCAGAATGCTGGCGGCAAAGAGGAACACGTCCTGCTGCACCACGCCCACGTTCCGCCGGAGGGACTCCTGGGTCACCTGCCGCA
Organism: uncultured Oscillibacter sp.; assembly: GCA_910585165.1. Taxonomy (GTDB): domain Bacteria; phylum Bacillota; class Clostridia; order Oscillospirales; family Oscillospiraceae; genus Oscillibacter. The sequence continues at coordinate 13,766 of CAJUBX010000003.1, forward strand.
CGTCCGTGCCGTCCAGGAGGATGGCCCCCTCCGTCACGTCGTAAAACCGGGGGATGAGCTGGCAGAGGGTGGACTTCCCCCCGCCGGAGGGGCCCACCACCGCCAGCGTCTCCCCGGGGCGGATATGGAGGTCCACATCCCGCAGCACCGCCAGGTCGTCCTGGTAGGCGAAGCTCACATGATCCACGTCAATCTTCCCCTCCACCCGCTGCAAGACCCGGGCGTCCGGCGCGTCCTTGAGGGCGGGCTCCTCCCGCATCAGCTCGATGAAGCGGTTCAGGCCCGCCGTGCCGTTGGCGAAGAGCTCGGCGAAGTTGGAGAGCTTGCGCACAGGGGTGACGAAGGTGGTGATATAGAGGCTGAAGGTGGTCAGGTCGATGACGTTCAGCTCCCCCCGCATGATGAACAGCCCTCCGGCGGCGATAACGGCGGCGGAGAGAATGGAGAGAAAGAACTCCATGGAGGCGTTGAACCGTCCCATGGCCTTGTGAAAGGCCCGCTTGGAGGTTTTAAAGGTGGCGTTGGAGCTGTCGAACTTTTGAAGCTCCGCCCCCTCGTTGGCGAAGGCCTTGGCCGTGCGGATGCCGGAGAGGCCGGACTCGATGTCGGAATTGATGACGGCGGTCTTCTGCTTCACGGCGGAGGAGGCGGCGCTCATGGAGCGGCGGCAGGACCAGACCACGGCGAAAAATACCGGCACGATGCAGGCGATCACCAGGGCCAGCCGCCACTGGATGGTGAACATGATGAGAAGGGACCCCGCGATGGTGACGCCGGAGATGAAGATATCCTCCGGCCCGTGGTGGGCCAGCTCCGTGATGTCAAAGAGGTCGGCGGTCAGGCGGCTCATCAGCTGGCCGGTGCGGTTTTTGTCATAGTAGTTGAAGCTCAGCTCCTGCATGTGGCGAAAGAGGTCGTGGCGGATATCCGCCTCCACCAGAATGCCGAAGGTGTGGCCCCAGTAGCAGATCACATAGGTCAGCAGGGCCCGGAGCACAAAGGCGGTGAAGACCACCGCCATCACGGCGAAAAAGGTCTTGTAGGCGCTTTGGGGCAGCAGCTCGTACATGCACCACCGGGACACGGCGGGGAAGGCCAGGTCGATCATCGAGATCAGCAGGGCGCAGCTGAGGTCCATCACGAACAGCTTCCGGTGGGGGCGGAAGTAGGAGAGGAAAATTTGCAGGGTGGATTTTCGCTGAAAGTCCTGGGTGGTCATAAACGAAGCCTCCATATAATTTTAGAACCTGTATGTTCAACCGCGGAACGCCGCCCCGGCGGCCCTTTTGCCGCCGCCCATGGGCAGCCCGGATTCATTTCACGCCTATTGACTATAGCACAAATTTCCCGGCCATGCAAGGAAACATCCCCGGACGGTTTCGTCCGGGGATGCGTCTTTCTTCAAGCGCTCAGGCGTTTGCCAGGAACTCTCCCTTCATATAGCCGGTGGTGGTCACGCCGCCCACGGCGCTGAAGGTGATCTCATACCAGCCGTCCCCGGCGCTGGACACAATCCGGACCGACCCGCCGTTGGGAATCGAGGCCAGAATGTCGTAGCTGGTGCCGGGGCCGGAGCGGACCCGGACGCCGTTGCCGCCGTTGACGACCACGGCCTTGCCCGCCTTCAGGGCCCCGCCGCCGGAGGACGTTGTGCCGGTGGACGGCGCGGCAGTGGTCCCGCCGCCGGAGGCCGGGGCGGAGCCGCCGGTGACCCGGACGATGCAGATGGCCCGCTTGGACCCGTCGGTGACCACCACGTTGGTGGTGCCCTTGGCCACAAGGGTTACGGTGCCGTCCCCGGCCACGGTGGCGATGGACGGGTCCTCGCTGATCCAGGTATAGGTCCCGGTGCCGCCGGAGACCCGGAGCTTGACGGAGCCCTTGGAAACCGGCTCGGTAAAGTCCGTAATGTTGAGGGTCAGCCCCTTGGGCAGCGCCGCGGCGGAGGCGTAGCTCATGCTGCCTTCCGGGCTGGCAGTTCCCGCATTGCCGGAGGCCGTGCCGGAACCGTTCCCCTCCGGCATGGTTCCGCCTCCCGGCGCATCCGCGCCGGGCTCGCTTGCGCCCGGTTCCTCCGCGCCGGGCTCCTCCCCTTCGCCGGGGACTTCGGGGACAGGCGTGCCGGAGGGGGGAACCACAGGCTCCTGGGGCTGGGTAACGCCGGGCTTATTGTCTTCGGGCGGCGTTTTGCCGTCCTTATTGAACAGCTTGTCCCCGTAGAGAAGGTACACCAGCAGCAGAGCCATCAGCACAATCAGCACAATCAAAACCGGCGTCACGATGCTGTAGGCGCTCCGCCCGCCCCGGCCGCCGGAGCTTCGGACCCCCTCCCGGAGGATGGGGCGGCGGACCGGCTCCTGCTCCTCCTCCCAGTATTCCTCCTCCTCGCAGAACGGGCAGTTTTTATAAGTATCGGAATATCTCTCCCCGCAGACGGGGCAGTGTTTCATTGCCATGTCGGACCTCCCGCGCGTTGTTTCGTTACACTCGCATTTTCTATCATATCCATTTTCCAGGCCGCCGTCAAGTGCGAGTTCGACAAAATTTGTGAACTTTCCAGGTTCTCCTTGCTTTTTCGCCCGGAATCCATATAATGGATTTGGAGGATCCAATCGAATCAACGGGAGGTATGGGGTTATGAGCGCCATCATCATCGGCATCGCCGGAGGAAGCGGCTCCGGCAAAACCACCCTGACCCGGCATCTGAAGGACCACTTCGGCCCCGATGTCACCGTCATCGGCCACGACAGCTACTACAAGCGGCAGGAGGGCAAAACCTACGAGGAGCGGGCCCTCCAGAATTACGACCATCCCAGCGCCTTCGAGACGGACCTGCTGGTCCGGCATCTGAAGGACCTGCGGGAGGGCCGCTCCATTCAATGCCCGGTGTACTCCTATGTGGACCACAACCGGACGGACCAGACGGTAGAGATTTTCCCCACCAAGGTCCTGATCGTGGAGGGCATCCTGATTTTCCAGGACCCGGTGCTCCGGGAGGTGTTCGACATTAAAATCTTCGTGGAGACCGACGCGGACGAGCGCATCCTCCGCCGGGCGCTCCGGGACGTGGAGGAGCGGGGCAGGACCCTGCGGTCGGTGGTGAGCCAGTACCTGACCACGGTGAAGCCCATGCACGAGCAGTACGTGGAGCCCTCCCGGAAGCACGCGGACATCATCGTTCTGGAGGGAGGCCATAATCTAGTGGCCCTGGAGATGATCATGCAGCGGATTCAAAACCACATCGACACAGACTGACAGACTGAAAAAGGAGCGGCGAAAGCCGCTCCTTTTATCCCCTCTTCCGAAAGCTTCCCCCGTCCTCCGGCTCCTCCGGCGTCCGCCCGCCAAAGCCGATGGCCCCGCCGCCGTACCGCCGCCGGATGCCGTCCACGGCGGCCTCCAGCCGCTCCTGCCGCTCCCGGTTCTCCCCGGCAGCGAACAGGTCCCCCTGCTCATAGGTTTCGTCCTCCGGCGTCAGGTGGATGGCCGTCACCGTCAGGGCCCGGACGGGGCTGGGGGGCTTCCACAGCTCCCCGGCCAGTTCCAGGGCGGCGGCGGAAATGTCCCGGATCAGGCGGGTGGGAGCCGGGAGCTGCCGCTGGCGGGAGCGGTCGTGAAAGGCCGGGTCCCGGACCGTCACATGAACGCCCCCGGCGTAAAGCCCCGCCCGGCGCAGGCGGCTGGCCACGCTGTCCGCCAGAAGGCCGATCCCCGCCGCCACCTGTGCCTGGGCGGTGAGGTTCTTGGGGAAGGTGGCGCCGTTTCCCACGGACTTTACCTGCTCCGGCTCATGGCGGGAGCGGACCGGCTCCCGGTCCAGGCCGCCCGCATAGTCGTGGAGCTGGCCCCCCAGCTTTCCCATCAGCTCCTCCAGCATCTCCCGGGGGCAGGCCGCCAGCTCGCCGATGGTCCGAACGCCATACTGCCCCAGCAGCTTCCGCGCCGCGCCCCCCACGTAGAGCATGTCCCCCGCCGGAAGGGGCCAGACAATCTCCCGCCAGTTCTCCCGGGAAATCACGGTGGTGGCGTCGGGTTTTTTGTAGTCGCTGCCCAGCTTTGCGAACACCTTGTTAAAAGAGACCCCCACGGAGAGGGTCAGCCCCAGCTCCTTCCGCACCCTCTGCCGGAGAGCATCCGCCAGGGCCCTGCCGTCCATTTTGAACAGGTGGAGGGTATGCGTCACGTCCAGCCAGCTCTCGTCAATGCCGAAGGGCTCCACCAGATCGGTGTACTCGTCGTAAATGGCGTTGACCCGCCGGGAGTACTCCCGGTAGAGGCGGTGGTGGGGCGGCAGGAGCACCAGCTCCGGGCACTTTTTCCGCGCCTGCCAGATGGTCTCCGCCGTCTGCACGCCGAAGCGCTTGGCGGGCTCGTTCTTCGCCAGAATAATGCCGTGGCGGGAGGCCGGGTCCCCGCAGACGGCCACGGGGAATCTTTTCAATTCCGGGCGGCTTAAAAGCTCCACCGAGGCGTAGAAGCTGTTCAGGTCGCAGTGAAGAATCACGCGGTCCATAAAGGGCCCTCCTCTCCTTATGACATGCCTATAATAGCACATGCGTTCGGCTTTGAAAAGACGGAATTTGGGCCGCCCGGACCGGAGGAGGGTTTCCAGCGGTTTTTTTAAAATTGGGGGTTGCATTTTCCGCTCTGCTGTCGTATACTATCCCCAGGAAACACAACTGAATACTTTGTCTTCAGGGCGGGGCGCAATTCCCCACTGGCGGTACAGTCCGCGACCGGAGGCCGTTTTTCCAAAGCACGGCCCCCGCTGACCCGGTGGAACTCCGGGACCAACAGTCACAGTCTGGATGGAAGAAGATGAGTGCGGCATACGTCCGCGCGTATTTTACGCGCTTTTTTGCTGCTTGTTCACCTTGGAGAAGTCAAAGCGTCCAGGGTGTTTTCAAGTACGTAAAGGAGTGTTTTCTTATGTCCAACTACGAGCCCAACACCGCCGCCGTTCAGGCGAACCGCCTGTCCCGCCCCCGGGTCACTGTCAAGACCGTCACGTCCCTTGCCATGCTGGTGGCCCTGACGTACCTTGCCATGCTGCTGAGCAACCTGCTGCCCAAGGTTTCCGGTTTCCTGCAAATGGAGATCAAGGGCACCGTCATCGCCATTGGCGGCTTTTTGTTCGGTCCTCTCTCCGCCGCCGTCATCTCCATCATCGTGGCGGTCATCGAGATGTTCACCGTCAGCGACACGGGCCCCATCGGCTGCATCATGAACCTGCTGGCCGCCTGCGCCTTTGCCTGCCCCGCCGCCTTCATCTATCAGAAAATGCGCACCCGGAAGGGCGCGGTCATCGGTCTCACCGTGGGCGTCATTGCCCTGACAATCACCATGCTCCTTTGGAACTACCTGATCACCCCCATCTACATGGGCATGGACCGCGAGAAGGTGGTCGTTCCCATGCTGGCCACGGTCTTCCTCCCCTTCAACCTGGTGAAGGGCGGGCTGAACATGGCCCTGACCCTGATCCTCTACAAGCCCGTGGTCACCGCCCTGCGGAAGGCCCGGCTGGTCCCCGAGCGGGAAAATACCCAGGGCGGGGACCGCTTCGACGCGGGCTTCCTGCTGTTCTCCTTCGCCCTGCTCGCCACCTTTGTCCTGCTGGTGCTGGTGCTGGCGGGGAAAATCTGAGAAGCTGTATTCATAGGCGTTGAACACTGTCTTGGCGGTCTTTTTTCCGCCATACGGTGTCAATTTCCCTTGAAATCCGTCAGGATTCCTGCGGAAAATTTCCTTGTCTGGCGAAAAAAATCTTCGCCAATCCAGCATCCCCCGCCTATGAATACAGCTTCTGAGACCCGGAGCCGCGCGGTTTTTTAAACCCCGGGGCGGAGCCTGGCGGCTCCGCCCCGGGGATTTTCCGGTCCCCCGGAGAGAAATTGAAAATATTTCCAAAATCTGCGCAACTGTGGCAATCGCAACTTGCGCTTTTTGGAAAACTTTGCTAACATGGTAGAATTAAGCAGAAGGGAGGCGCATCGTCTTGGTCATACACGAATCTGCGGAGGATTACCTGGAGTCCATCTTAATCATTCAAGAGCAGTCCGGCCAGGTCCGGTCCATCGACGTTGTAAACAAGCTCGGTTACTCCAAGCCCAGCGTCAGCATCGCCATGAAGAAGCTGCGGGAGAGCGGCTATATTACCATGGCCGGGGATGGAAACATCACCCTGACCGACAGCGGCATGGAGATCGCCAGCCGCATCTACCACCGCCACAGAACCATCACCCGGCTTTTTGAGCTGATGGGCGTCTCCCCGGAACAGGCCGCCGCCGACGCCTGCAAGGTGGAGCACGACCTCAGCGAGGAGACCTTCGGACGGATCTGCGCCTATGTGGAGGACCTCCCTTTGTAACGGCGTCCGCCATGGCGGACGCTTCCCGGCAGGGAGGAATATTCCGGCGTTTTATCTAAAAAGAGGCAGGGAAGTTTTCTGTTCGGGGGCTTGCATTTTTGCGGTCTTTCCGGTACAATAAAAATAATCAGCAAGGATAGATGGCTGCAACGGAGTGCCGCGCGCACGGGCCCGCACCTATCTCTCCGTGCGGGCCGATAGGTGTTTCAAATCCGGGTGGATTTGGGGCGCCTTTCTTTTTTATCCAAATTCCAATTTTAAGGAGGAGTTTCATTATGATCCTACTGGCAAACGGCAAGCTCATCACCCGGGACCCTGGCGGCGCGGGCTATCTGCCCGACGGCGGCGTGGTTACAGACGGGGGAAAGATCGTGGAGGTGGGCGAAACCGCCGCCCTGAAGGCGAAATACCCCCAGGCGGAGTTTGTGGATGCAAAGGGCGGGGTCATCATGCCCGGCCTCATCAACGCCCACACCCACATTTACTCCGCCCTGGCCCGGGGCCTCAGCATCCGCGGCTACGCCCCCACCAACTTTTACGAGGTGCTGGACGGCCAGTGGTGGTACATTGATCGCCATCTGGACCTGGCGGCCACCCGAGCCAGCGCCCAGGCCCTGGTCATCGACTCCATCAAGCAGGGCGTCACCACCATCTTCGACCACCACGCCTCCTTCTGCGAGATTCCCGGCTCCCTGATGGAAATTGCCAAGGTCACCGAGGAGATGGGTCTGCGGGCCTGCCTGTGCTACGAGGTCAGCGACCGGGACGGGGAGGAAAAGGCCCTCCAGTCCGTCCAGGAGAACAAGGACTTCATCGGCTACTGCGAGTCCCATCCCTCCGATATGCTGAAAGCCATGTTCGGCGGCCACGCCCTGTTTACCATCTCCGACAGGACCTTCGACCGGATGAACGCCGCCAACGCCGGGCGGGTGGGCTACCATATCCATGTCTCCGAGGGCATGAACGACGTGTATGACTCTCTCCAGAACTACGGCCGCCGCCCGGTGCAGCGTTTGCAGGACCACGGCATCCTTGGGCCCAAGACCATCCTGGGCCACTGCATCCACGTGAACACCGCCGAGATGGACATCATCAAGGAGACGGACACCATGTGCGTCAACAACCCCGAGAGCAACATGGGCAACGCCGTGGGCTGCTCTCCGGTGCTTCAGCTTTATAAGAAGGGCATTCTGGTGGGCTTGGGCACCGACGCCTACACCAACGACATGCTGGAAAGCCTCAAAGCGGCTCTAGCCATCCAGCGGCACAACGCCTGCCTCCCCGGCGTAGGCTGGTGCGAGGTGACGGACATGCTCTTCAAGAACAACGCCAAAATGGCGGTCCGGGCCGGGTTCCCGGAGATGGGCGTGCTGAAGGCCGGGGCGGCGGCAGACGTGATCGTCATGGACTACAAGCCCTTCACTCCCTTCTCCGACGCGAATATCGACGGGCACATGCTCTTCGGCATGACGGGCCGCCAATGCCAGACCACCATGATTGCGGGCAAGATCCTGATGAAGGACCGGGTTCTTACGGAAATCGACGAGGAGGCCGTCAACGCCAAAATCCTGGAGGTCTCCCGAAAGCTGTGGGGAAGCCTGAACCACTGCGAGTATTAAGAACCTATCCCAAAATTATGCGCACACAGCTTGCTTGCATATTTTACGCCATACTTCGTTGGTTTTCGTTGCCGGGTGACAGCCCGGTAAGCGGAAAACCGCCTCGTCTGACCCAAAATCTGACGGCGCAATCTGCGCACGCCTAATTTCGGGATAGGCTCTAAAGAGGAGACTTCGTCCCCCCCCCTTTAAAGCCCCCTTCCAGCCTGCGGACTGGATCCGCCGCCTCAGGCGGCTGGAGTATTGGAATTTTTGTGACGCGCATGTCGCCGCAAAAATAATTTTAAAGAATATGCGGAGGTATTGAAATATGTCCGAACTCATGACCCCCATCCCCTTCCGGGAACTGATGACCTGGGTAAGCGCCGAATACCAAAACGAGGGAACCGTCTTCGGCGTTCACAAGCCCTACCGGGCGGGGGTAAAAACCCTGCCGATCTTCGGCGAGAAGATTGAGACCCCCTTTGGCCCCGCCGCCGGGCCCAACACCCAGCTGGCCCAGAACATCATCGCCTCCTACTTCGCCGGAGCCCGGTTCTTCGAGCTGAAAACCGTCCAGAAGATGGACGGCGCGGACCTGGCCGCCTGCATCAGCCGCCCCTGCATTCTGGCGGAGGACGAGTGCTACAACTGCGAGTGGTCCACGGAGCTGTACGTCCAGCAGGCCTTTGAGGAGTACGTGAAGGCCTGGTGCGTCTGCAAAATCATGGCGAAGGTTTACGGCCTGGGCGACCCCGGCGCCTTTGTCTTCAACATGTCCGTGGGTTATGACCTGGCGGGCATCCAGGGCCCCAAGATAGACAAATTCCTCACGGAGATGGTGGACGCTTCCAAGACCCCCATTTTCCAGGAGTGCATCCGGGTGCTCAAGGAGTTCTTCCCCGCCGAGGCCGCCTTTATCGACGGCATTTCCCCCCGTGTTTCCGGCAGCGTGACCCTCTCCACCCTCCACGGCTGCCCGCCGGATGAGATCGAGCGGATCGCCGGCTACCTGATTGAGAAAAAGCGCCTCCATACCTTCGTCAAGTGCAACCCCACCATCCTGGGCTACGAAACCGCCCGCTCCATCCTGGACGGCATGGGCTACGACTACATCGCCTTTGACGACCACCACTTCAAGGAGGACCTCCAGTACGCCGACGCCGTTCCCATGTTCCGCCGCCTCCAGGCCCTGGCGGACAAGTGCGGCGTGGAGTTCGGGCTGAAGCTCTCCAACACCTTCCCCGTGGATGTGAAGGCCGGGGAGCTCCCCAGTGGGGAGATGTACATGGCGGGCAAGTCCCTGTTCCCCCTGACCACCGCCATGGCGGCCCGGATTTCCCGGGAGTTCGGCGGGAAAATGCGCATCAGCTACGCCGGAGGCGCGGACGCGCTGAACATCGATAAGCTGTTCTCCCTTGGCATCTGGCCCATCACCATGGCGACCACCGAGCTCAAGCCCGGCGGCTACCAGCGCTTCGTCCAGATTGGCGACAAGCTGGACGCCCTGGCGTTCAAGCCCTTCACCGGCGTGGACGTGGAGGGAATCGAGGCCCTGGCCCTGGCGGCCCGGTCCGACAAGTACCATGTCAAGGCCGTGAAGCCCCTGCCCCGGCGGAAGCTCTATGAGAAGGTTCCCCTGCTGGACTGCTTCACCGCCCCCTGCAAGGGCGGCTGTCCCATCGGCCAGGACATCCCGGAGTATATCGAGCTGTGCCGGAAGGGGGAGTACGCCCCCGCCCTGCGGCTCATCTGCGAGAAGAACCCCCTGCCCTTCATCACGGGCACCATCTGCGCTCACCGCTGCCAGACCAAGTGCACCCGGAACTTCTATGAGGACTCCGTCCAGATTCGGGCCACCAAGCTGGTGGCGGCGGAGCGGGGCTATGACGAGTACTTGTCCAAGATCAAGGCCCCCGCTCCCGACCAGAGCGGGAAAAAGGCTGCCGTCATCGGCGGCGGCCCCACCGGCATGGCGGCGGCCTACTTCCTGGGCCGGGCGGGCATCCCCGTCACCGTTTTTGAAAAAGCCGATAAACTGGGCGGCATCGTCCGCCAGGTTATCCCCGGCTTCCGCATCTCCGACGAGGCTATCGACAAGGACGCGGCCCTTATCGCCGGCATGGGCGCGGAAATCAAGCTGAACACCCCCGCGCCGTCAGTTGCCGAGCTGAAGGCCCAGGGGTACACCCACATTTTCTTTGCCGTGGGCGCGTGGAAGGCCGGACGGCTGGACATCCCCGGCAGCGTGGCCCCCGTCATCGGCTGGCTGAAAGACATGAAGGCCGGGAAGGACGTGTCCCTGGGCCATGTGGCGGTCGTGGGCGGCGGCAACACCGCCATGGACGCCGCCCGGGCGGCCCTCCGAGCGGGGGCGAAGTCCTCCACCCTGGTGTACCGCCGCACCAGGAAGTATATGCCCGCCGATGCGGAGGAGCTGGAGCTGGCTATCGCCGACGGCGTAAACTTCCTGGAGCTGGCGGCTCCCGTGGAGCAGAGGGATGGAAAGCTCCGCTGCGAGAAGATGCGCCTGGGCGAGCCCGACGAAAAGGGCCGCCGGAAGCCGGAGCCCACCGGGGAGTTTGTGGAAATCGACTGCGACACCGTGGTCTCCGCCGTGGGCGAGAAGGTGGAAAGCGAGATCTTCACCGCCAACGGCATCCAGGTGGACGCCAAGGGCCTGCCGGATTTCCGTACCAATGTGGAGGGCGTTTTCGTGGGCGGCGACGCCATGCGGGGCCCCGCCACGGTGGTGGAGGGTATCGCCGACGCCCAGTGGTTCGCCAACGCCGTTATCGGGGACGTTCACAAGTTTGAGATTCCCGCCAAGGCCAAGGCAAGCCGGGCGGAGGCCATCGCCAAGAAGGGCATTCTCTGCGAGTCCGCCAAGTGCGAGGGCGAGCGGTGCCTTGCCTGCAATGTGGTGTGCCAGGCCTGTGCCGACGTGTGCCCCAACCGGGCCAACGTGGTGGTGGAACTGCCCGGCGGGCGGCATGAGATTCTCCACGTGGACCGGATGTGCAACGAGTGCGGCAACTGCGCCGTTTTCTGCCCCTACGACTCCGCCCCCTACCGGGATAAATTCACCCTGTTCAAAACCCGGGAGGGCTTTGACGAGAGCGTGAACAACCAGGGCTTTCTGCCCCTGGGCGGAAGCCGCGTCCTGGTCCGGCTGGATGGGAAGGTCTTCGAGGCAGACCTGAACAATGAAAATGAACTGCCCGCGGATATCGAGGTATTCATCCTCACGGTGCTGAGCAGGTACGCCTATCTTCTGGGCTGAGCCCCCAAGTCTACAGGGAGGCCGGGAAATCCCGGCCTCCCTGTTTTTGCCCCTCTGTGCCCCTGTGATGCCGCCTTCCTGACCGCCGGGCCAAACTCCCTGCGGACTTTTGGAAATATGACTGGAATTTACAGCCCGCCCATGGTATACTATGTCCTGCACAAATAAAATCCAGCGCAAGTTAGGAGCGTGAGTTTTTTGACCCTGCTGTCTTCCGTTCTTCTGGGCGCCCTCCAGGGGGTGACCGAATTTCTGCCGGTGTCCAGCTCCGGACACCTGGCCATCGCGGAGCACCTGCTGAATATTTCCGGCGCGGCGGAGGTCCCTGTCTTTTTCGACGTGCTCCTCCACCTGGGCACCCTGTTTGCCGTTTTCGCCGCCTACTGGGAGGATATCCGGGACATGGTCCTGGAGTTCTTTTACGGCGTGAGCGACCTGGTCCATGGCTCCACCCCCGCCCGCGTGCCTCCCGCCCGGCGGATGATTCTGCTGATCATCGTGGGCACACTGCCCCTGTTTGCCGTGCTGTTTGTCAAGGATACCGTCGAGGCCCTGGGGGACAATATGTATTTCGTGGCCTGCGCCCTGCTTGTGACCGGCTGCCTCCTCTTTGCCAGCGACCACGTGCGCCGGGGACGGAAGACGGAGAAGTCCGCCACCATGCTGGACGCGCTGATGGTGGGCGTGGGCCAGGCCCTGGCCACCTGCCCGGGGCTCTCCCGCTCCGGCACCACCATCGCCGCGGGATGCTTCGTTGGCTTTGACCGGAAATTCGCCGTCCGCTACTCCTTCCTCATGTCCATCCCCGCCATTCTGGGGGCCAACATCCTCAGCCTCAAGGACGCGCTGGAGGGGGAGGTCCTCTGGGCGGAGGTGCCCGTCTACCTGGCGGGCGTGGCGGTCTCCGCCATCGTGGGCTACGTCTGCATCCGCCTTATCAGGCTGGTGGCGGACAAAGGAAAATTCGGCTTCTTCGCCTATTACTGCTGGCTGGCGGGCATCATCACCCTGGCCTTGATCTTCACGCAGAAGTAACCCAAAACGGAGGTACATAACCGTGGCTTCCACATCACCAAAGAAACCCGCCGCCAAAAAGTCCGGCGGCAAACCCTCGAAAAAGCCCCCTCAGAAGCAGCCCGTCCGCCGGGAGGTCGCCGGAGGCGTGCTGCTGGTGCTGGCGCTGTGCGTGTTTGTCGGCTACTTCGGCGTCAACGCCCTGTTTCTGGACTTTTTCGCGGTGCTCTTAAAGGGCCTGTTCGGCTACGGCTACTGGCTGGCGGGGCCTTCCCTGGCGCTGGCGGGGCTCATCCTGCTGTTCCACCGGGGGCGGCCCGTCCAGCTGCGGACCGCCTGCGCCCTGCTGCTGCCGCCGATGTTCGGAACCCTGGCCCACCTGGTCCTCTGCAAGAAGACCTACGAGCCCTCCTTCTTTAAAATGCTGGGAGCCATCTGGGCCGACGGCGCGGCCCTGGAGTCCGGCGGGGCCGTCTCCGGCGTGCTGGCCAACGCCTCCGCCGCCGTGTTTTCCACCCTGGCGTCGGTGATTTTGTTCACGGCGCTGTTTATGGCGCTGCTGTTTGTTGCACTGCGGCTGACCCTGGCGGCCTTCGCCCAGTGGCGGCAGGCGCGGCCCCAGTATGAGGAGCAGCCCGAACCCGCCATCCGCGTGACCCCCCTGGACCCGCCCAAACGCCGTCCCTCCGCCGGTCCCAAGCCCCAGATTGACATCCCCCTGGACGGCGAGGAGCGTGCCCCGAAGCCCCAGAAGTCCGGGAAGTTCACCGGCTTCTTCCGCCATAAGGCCGACGCCCAGCCTACCCCGGATCAGGTGCTCCAGGCTCCTCCTGTCCCGGAGCCGGAGCCCCCCCAGCCGGAGCGGCCCCGGGCGGCCATTCCTGTGCCGCCGCCTGCGCCGGTGCCGGAGCCTGTTCCCGCCCCTCCGGCGGCGCCGGAATCCCCGGTCTCTTCGCCGGAACCCCCCGCCCCGGTTCCGGAGCCCGTCTTCCCGGAGCCCGCCGCGCCGGAGCCTCCCCAACCGGAAAAGACCCTGCCCACGGCGGAGGCCTTTACCCGCAGCGGCAAGGCCGAAACCGCCCGGGAGGTGGCGGCTCAGACCGCCGCCGTGGCCGCGGAGATCGAGGAAAAGCTGGCCTCCGAGGACGGCTCCTATCTGTATCCCCCGGTGGACCTTCTGCGGCTGAACCAGGGGGAAAACCATGTGGAAGCCGGGGCGGAGCTTCGCAACAACTCTCGCCGCCTGGCGGAGACCCTGACCAGCTTCGGCGTGGACGCTGCCCCCGGCGACGTGATCCACGGCCCCTCCGTCACCCGGTATGAGTTCATCCTGGAGCAGGGGGTGAAGCTCTCCAAAATCACGAACCTCGCCGACGACATCGCCCTGGCCCTGGGGGCCACCGGCGTACGCATCGCCCCCATTCCCGACAAAATCTCCGTGGTGGGCATCGAGGTGCCCAACAAGCAGGTGACGCCCGTGCTGATCCGGGACGTGATTGAGTCCCGGGACTTCGCCGGACACAGGTCCCAGGTTGCCTTCGCCCTGGGGCGGGACATCGGCGGGCGGAACGTCATTGGGGACATCGGCACCCTGCCCCATGTCCTCATCGCGGGCACCACCGGTTCCGGCAAGTCCGTGTGCACCAACTCCCTTATCATCAGCCTGCTCTACAAGTCCACGCCGGAGGACGTGCGCTTTATCATGGTGGACCCCAAGATGGTGGAGCTGGCTCCCTACAACGGCATCCCCCACCTGCTGATTCCCGTGGTGACGGACCCGAAGAAGGCCGCCGGGGCCCTCCAGTGGGCGGTGTTCGAGATGATGAAGCGCTACAAGACCTTCTCGGAAAACGGTGTGAAGAAGCTGGAGGAGTTCAACCGCCTGGCAAGGACAAAGGAGGGCCTGGCTCCCCTGCCAAGCGTGGTGGTGGTCATCGACGAGCTGGCGGATTTGATGCTGGTGGCCGCCAAGGAGGTGGAGGAATCCATCTGCCGGGTGGCCCAGATGGGCCGCGCCGCCGGGATGCACCTGGTCATCGCCACCCAGCGGCCCTCCGCCGACGTGATCACCGGCCTCATGAAGGCCAACATCCCCAGCCGCATCGCCTTCGCCGTGGCCTCCTCCATGGAGTCCCGCATCATTCTGGACAACGGCGGCGCGGAAAAGCTGGTGGGCCGGGGCGACATGCTCTACGCCCCCCTGGGAGCCGGGAAGCCCACCCGGGTCCAGGGCTGCTTCATCACCCCGGAGGAGATCGACCGGGTGGTGTCCTTCGTCAAGCAGACCGGCGAGGCCCAGTATGACGACGACGTCATCGCCAAAATCGAAGAATCCGTCCAGGAGAAGGGCGCCAAGGCCGGGAAGCCCTCCGCCGAGCCGGAGGAGCAGGAGTGCGACGAGCTCCTCCCCGCCGCCGTGGAGGTCATCCTGGAGACGGGGCAGGCGTCCACGTCCATGCTCCAGCGGCGGCTGAAGCTGGGGTACTCCCGGGCCGCGCGCCTTGTGGACCAGCTGGAGGAGCGGGGCTACGTGGGCCCCTTCGAGGGATCCAAGCCCCGGCAGCTGCTCATCACCAAGGAGAAGTGGCAGGAGATGAAGATGGGCGGCGCAGACGCGGCGGAGCCGCCTCCAACGGACTTTGAGGACGCGTGAAAACAACAAGCGCCGGAGAGGGGAAATCCCCCTCTCCGGCGTTTTGCCGTCTTTCCGGCCGGGCCTGAAAGCCTCAGTCCCCGCTTTTGAGCTGGTAGCCCAGCTCCTGGACCTTCTGGCGAATCTGCTCCTGCCGCACGCCGGTGGAATCATAGTCCACCGCCACGCAGCCCCCGCTGCTGAGGCTGACGGAGGTCACGCCGGGCAGCATGTCCAGCCCCTGCTTCAAGAGCTTCTCGTCGTGCTTGTCCCCCGGGTTCTCCAGGGAAAAATAGGTGCTCAAATGGGCCATGGGAATCGCTCCTTCCAAACGTTTGCAGTAGCTTTCCCCAGCCGCGTTTTTTCATTCTGCGGCGCTCAGCCCTTTTCCTCCGGCTTCTTCTCCAGCCGGGCGGCCAGCTCCTCCAGCTCCGCCCCCGTCTGGTCCAGGGCCCGGGGCAGCTGGCTGAGAGTCACCTCTATTTTCCGAAGCTCGCTGTTCACATGCCCGGCGGCGGCCTCAAAACCGCTCATCAGCCGCTGGTAGCGGCTGCGAAACTCCTCCAGGGTCCGGCGGGTCTGGACGGCGGCCTCAGCCTCCAAATCGTCGGCCCGCTTCCGGGCCTCGCACTCGATAGCCCCCAGCCGCTCCCGGAACTGGGCGTAGGCCTCCGCGTCGGGCTTCAGCGCGTCCCGCTCGGCGGCCAGGAGGGCCGCGTCCTTCTCCAGGGCCCGCAGAGGCTCCAGGTCCGCCCGGGCGGCGGCCTCCTCCTCCAGCTTTTCCTGAAGGGCGTCCCGCTGGGCGGCCAGCTCCTCCACTTGGGCCCGAAGGCGTTCCAGCTCCTCCTCCCGCTCCTCCGCCTGCTTGCGCAGGGCTTCGTTGGCCGCCTCCAGCTCCCGCTGCGCGGCGGCGGCCTTTTCCGAGGACTGCTCCAGATACCGGACCACGTCCTGCTTGTCGAACCCGCCGAAGGCCACGCTCTTAAAGGAATAATTCTCCATAAGGCACCGTTTCCTCTCTTGATTTCCCTTTGATTCTACCATAGGCGGCCGAAACTTACAAGGGCCAATCTGATACGGCAAAAATCCCGGGCCCGTCTTCTCAGAGCTCTGACCAGTGGTTCCTAAGCCTCATACCACCGGATTTCCCCCGGGGCCAGCTCCAGGGGAAAGCTGGACCCGTCCCCCCGGAAGACCGTGGTTTCCTGGGGCTCGAAGGTGTTGTTTATCACGCAGAAGCGCCCGCTCTCCGCATAGGCGTGGACCTCCGTCCGGCAGTTGGAGGAAAACCACGTTTTGAGGCAGTCCTCCCCGTGGGAGGCCCACAAAATGGCCCGGTGGAGCAGGCGGCAGTTCTCAAAGGAATAGGGCAGTCCGGAGATATACACCCCCCGGCCGGAGCCGAAGGCGTTCACCGCCAGCTGGACCTCCCTCTCCCGCTGGACCAGCACCTCCGCCCCCTCCAGGGCGTAGATGCCTTTCTGGCCCTCGCCGAAGTTCACGGGGCCCTCTGCATCCGCCAGGATAAAGTGCTCCGGGTGCTCCTCCCAGTTGTACTTGTCGAAGCCCAGGGTGAAGCCCGTCTCCTTTTCCACCCCCAGCACCGGGGCCATCTGGAGAAACCGGCCCTGGTACTGGTGGCCGGAGGGCTCTCCCACGCCGATAAAGCCGCCGCCGTTCCAGACGAAGCGCTTTAAGGCAGAGGAGACCTCCGCCGTCTCCCACACAGCCCCGCCGGTGTGGGCCGTGTCCCCGCCGCCGATGTTCAGCACCACATCCACGCCGTCCAGGGCATGGGGGTCCGCCTTCAAATCGTCAAAGCTCAAAAACCGCACGTCAAAGGGCGCGCCGGACAGGGCTTCGATCACCCCGGCGTAGGAGTAGTTCTGCTTTTGATACAGGGCGTGGTGCACCATGTGGCAGCCCCAGGACCGGGCCCGGCCCCAGCAGTTCAGCACCGCCGCCGTTTTGACGCAGCAGGGCCTGGCCCCGCCGATGCGGCTGTAAAGCTCCCGGAACTCCCTGCAAACGGATTCCACATACTCGATAAACTCCGGGAAGGCCCAGGCCAGCTTCAAGTACCCGCCGTAGCCGATGCGGTCGATGGGCTTGCGCAAAATGGCCCGCCGGGCGGTGATCCAGTTCTCCCGGGCCTCCTTTACCGGGTCCCCGCCCTGGTGGAAGGTGTCCGGGAAAAAATAGGGCAGAAAGCGCCCCTCCGTGTACCGGACGCCGGGGATGTCGGCGAGGAGGCGCAGGGTGGACCCGTTTCCAACGCTGCCCACCACCGCGTCCAGGCCGATGGATTTGAACTCCTCCAGATAGGGCTCCGTTCCGATCCAGTGGTCCCCCAGAAACATCATGGCTTCCCTGCCCAGCTCGTGGGTCAGGTCCACCATCTCTTTCGCCAGGGCCGCCACCTCCCGGCGCTGGAAAGCGCAGAAGTCCTTGAACTCCCTGGAGGGAACCCGGTACTGGTTGTTGTAATACCCCTGGTCGATGATGAACTCCGGCCGGAATTTGTATCCCGCCTCCCGTTCAAACCGCTCCAGAATGTAAGGGGATACGGAGGCGGAGTAGCCGTACCAGTCCACGTACTTCTCCCGCCTGAGCTCGTCGAAAATCAGGGTGAACTGGTGGAAAAACGTGGTGTAGCGGATTACGTCCACATAGGGGTGCTCCTCAATAAACCTCCGCAGCCGATCCATGGTGAACTTCCTCGTCTTGGGCTGGCGCACGTCGAAGGTAATCTGGTGCTCGAAGTCCTTCCAGCCGTTGGTGACGGCGTTGTACATGTGGACCGGGTCCCAGATGAGATAGGCCAGGAAGCTGACGGTATAGTCGTGGAAGGGCTCCGGCGCGGGAACAACCACCGCGCCGCTCCCGGCGTCATAGTCCCAGTTCTCCGGGGCCAGGGGCCGGCCCGCGGTCCGGTCCATGACCTCCCACCAGCGCTTGACGTCGTCCCTGGTATTGACCTCCAGAAGCTCGGTGCTGACGCCCTTTAAAAGCGGGATGGACAGCGGCCCATCCGCCGCCGTGTGAAAGGCCGTCATGATATAGCATTGCTGCACCTCGTCGGGATTGGCCCTGGCCCAGGCGTTGTCCTTCCGGGTGGTGTAGTAGGTGGCGTAGACCTTGGCCCCCACGGATTTCAATTCCTCCGGGTAGTCCGTGCCGTCGCAGTCCCGGATGGCGTCGGCTCCCCACCGCTCCAGCAGGGCTAGGGTCTCCGGGACCACGTCCACGTCGGTGGGGATCGTCACGCGGCCCTTGTTTTGTAAATCTGTCATGCGTCACTCCTCAGAGGCCGGAGCCTTTGTCCCCTTCAAAGGGCTTGTTGTAAACCATCAGCGCCGCCAGCAGCAGCACCACGCCCAGAACCATCAGTCCCAGCCCCTTCATCTGCCCGGTGAGGGTCCAGCCGAAGATCACCAGGGCCAGTCCCGCGAAGAAGAATCCCGCGATGAACAGCGCCCGGAGGCCGGTATGCTCTTTCCAAAACTTCATAGCTTCACCTTATCCCTTCAGTCCGCCCACGGTCATGCCCTGGGTCAGCTTCTTCTGCACGCACATGTAAAGAATCAGCGTGGGCAGCATCACCAGCACAAGGCCCGCGTACAAAATGCCGTACTGAGCGGAGGACTGCTGGGCCTGCATCAGGTTCAAAAGGCCCACGGGCAGGGTTTTCTGCCCGGTGGCGCTGCTCATCAGCGTCATGGAGATGATGTACTCGTTCCAGAAGGAGAGAAAGTTAAAGAGGATGATGGTGATGATGGAGGGCTGGGCCATGGGGAAGATGATCCGGATCATGGCCTGTCCGTAGCCCGCGCCGTCTATGTAGGCGGCCTCCTCGAAGTCGTGGGGCAGCGTTGCGAAGTAGCCGGAGAGCAGGTAGATGGTGAAGGGCAGGGCCGTGGAGGCGTACACCACCGCCAGCACCGCCAGGTTGTTCAGCAAAAAGCCGCTCCCCATGAGGTTTTTCAGCCACGCGTCGCCATCCCGGAGCATCAGGAAGATGGGCACCACAATGTAATTCACGTTGATGAACAGGCCCGCCATGAAGCAGGTGTTCAAAAAGCGGCTTCCCCGGAACCGGAACCGGGCCAGGCAGTAAGCTGCGGGCAGGGCAATCACCAGCAGCAGCACCAGGGACAGCGCCGTCACCAAGACGGAATTGAGCATGTAGCTGCCCATGCTGGCGGCGTTCCAGGCGTCCACGAAATTCTGCCAGTAGAGAGAGGCAGGCAGGGTCCAGGGGTTGCCGTAAAACTCGCTGTTCTGCTTGACGGAGGCCAGGAACACCCAGGCCACCGGCACGATGATGACCACCGCCAGGGTGATCAGCACCACATAGATGAAAATTTTGTACAGCGCCTCGCCGGAGAGGCCCTTTTTCGTTTTCGTCATACCCACGCCCCCTTACATCTCCAGGACTTCCCGCTTTGTCACCCAGTTCACCAGGGCCGACAGCAGGAAGGAGAACAAAAAGATCACCACGCCCGCCGCCATGGAATAGCCGTAGAGCCCCGCGTCCTTCTGGGCGTACATGAAGCTCAGGCCCACGTCGGCCATGCCCTTGGCCACCATGGCCTTGACGAAGAGGAAGGCCATGTTGATGGTGGAGATGATGAAGAAGGTCAGCGTGGTGCGGATATTCGTCCAGATCAGGGGCAGGGTCAGCTGGAAAAACTGGGTCAGCCGCCCCGCGCCGTCCAGGCCCGCGCTTTCATAGAGGCTCTGGGGCACGGCGGACATGGAGGCCATGTACATGACCATGTAATAGCCGATGGCCTGCCAGACCATGGCGATGATGACGCTGACAATGACCATGGGCTGGTCCTTCCAAAGGACCATGACGGTCTCCCCCTTGAAGAAGGAGAGGATGCTGTTCAGCATGCCGTTTTCCGGCTTGTAGATGGCGGAAAAAATGCCGGCGATGACCACCACGGAGAGGATGTTGGGAATGTAAAAGACGATGCGGAAGAAATTCTGCCCCCGGATTTTTTCCCGGGTCAAAATGGCCGCGAAGACGATGGCGAAGAAAAAGGTGATGATGGTCACGGTAACAATCAGCAAAATGGTATTCTGCATGTCGGTGATGAACTTCGTGTCGTTCGCCAGCGCCCGGAAGTTGGCCATGCCGGC
Source organism: uncultured Oscillibacter sp. (assembly GCA_910585165.1). GTDB lineage: Bacteria > Bacillota > Clostridia > Oscillospirales > Oscillospiraceae > Oscillibacter. The sequence goes on from CAJUBX010000003.1 coordinate 33,808, forward strand.
GAAGGTCTCCGCAGGAGAGTAGGCCCCCCGCTCAAAGAGGGACATGCGGAAAACGTTCAGGGTGGGGAGGATCATGAAGACGAAATAGAGGATTGCCGCCGGGGCGACGCACAGCGCCAGAAAGCGCCCCCGGCTCTTGCTGCTGCGCATGGGAAATTCACTCCTTTCAAAAAGCCGCAGAAGATAGATAAGGCGGCGGCGAGCAGAAATACTCGCCGCCGCCCACGGATTACGGACTATGCGGTTTTTGACAGGACGCTCAGCCCATGATGTTGGCCCGCATCTGGTCGCTGGCCGCCTTCACGTCGCTGATCCACTGCTCTACGGTAATGCTGCCGTTGACCAGGCCGTTGACAGGGTCCAGGAATACCTCGCGGACGGTGCCAAGGCCCGCCACGGCGTTGTAGGCCGCGAAGCTGCCCATGGCCGCGTCGGCTCCATTATCATAGATGGAGTAGAAGAGCTTGTTGTCGCCCTCCAGATTGTCCGTCAGGCCGGGAACGGGCTGCACCGCGCCGCCCTTGGCGAAGATGGCGCAGGCCGCGTCGGAGTACAGGAAAGCCACGAACTGCTTGGCCGCGTCCAGGTTGGGAGCGGCGGCGGGAATCCACGCCTGCTCCAGCCAGCAGTAGCTGGCGCCGTTTCCGCCGGCCTTGGCGGCGGGCAGGGCGGTCATGCCCCACTTGAAGCCCTCGGCCCGGGGAGCCTCGGCCATCTCGCCGACGATCCAGGTGCCGTTGGGCATGAACAGGGCCTTGTTCTCCAGAACCAGCTGCTGGTTCTGGGTGAAGTCCTGGTCGTTGGCCTGGGCGGGGGTAACGGGATTGGTATAGGAGGCCAGTCTGGCGATGATGTCAAAACACTGCTGGGCCTCGGGAGTGTCCCAGATGCCCTCGGCGTAGGTGGTGGCCTTGTTGAAGAAGTCCGCGCCGCCCACAGAGTACATCAGCGCGTACAGGAACGCGTCAAAATAGCCGGTGGTGGGGTAGGTGAACAGGTAGATGCCCTCGGCCTGGGCCTTGTCGCCCAGCTCCCACATCTCGTCCCAGGTGGCGGGGACGCTCCAGCCCTTTTCCTCAAAGAGGCCCGCGTTGTAGAACAAGCCGCAGGGGGAGTAGAACATGGGGGCGAGGTAGGTCAGGCCGTCGCCGTAGGGGTTGGTGACGGAGGTTTCGGTGAAGCCGCCGACAATCTTGTCGGAGACCTTGACGCTCTCGCCGGGAACGGTCATATTCAGCACGTCCGTCAGCTCGGCGATGTTGCGGTCCTTGATGAACTGCTCGGTAAGGCCCTTCTCGCGGCCGGTGGCCAGGTGGATCACGTCGGGGAAGTCGCCGCCCTGCATGGACGGCCCGATCACGTCCTCCAGGTTCTTGTCGCAAATCAGGTTGACTTTCACGCCGGTGGCCTCGGTGAAGGCGTCGCAGACCTCCTGCCACATGCCGGGATAGGCTTCCTCATAGCCGGAGGCCAGGGCGGCTACGGTAATGGTCACATCCCCGGCGGGAGGCGGGGTCTGGGTTTGGCCCCCGTTGGATTCGGTGGGGGGAGGGGTGGTTTCGCTGTCCTTTCCTCCGCAGGCGGCCAGGGACAGCGCCAGGGCCAGGGCCAGCAAGAGACTGAAAAACTTCTTCATTAAGTTTACCTCCTTCATAATTTAAGGGGTTCCACAGGCCGGATTCCGGTCTTATAAAATTTAGTATACCGGGTTTCCCGCTGGCAAAGCAATCTCTTTCTTGCGCATCTTTTTATATATCTTGCTTTCTTCGCGTTTTATCCCAATTTTCATGGAATATCCCGCCGCACTTTGGGCAATATTTATAATTTCCGCCTTTCTTCTTTCTGCCTCCCCGTCTCTGCGGCAGGCCGCCGCCCAGTCCGGGAAAAATTTTTATGAAAAGTTGCGCCGCCGGGACAAAGGCGCTATAATGGCTTCAGGTTTTGTTCTTTTCCAATTTTTAAAAAATTGCGCCCTGAAGGGAGGAGCGTCCATGAGCCAGCGCCAGTACTCCTTTCACCGCCCGGCCTCCGCGCCCGGCGGGCCGCCCAGACTGGCCTATGTCTCCCAGGCCCAATACAGCCGCGAGTGGAACTCCAGCCTTCACACCCACGGCTGCGCGGAGCTCTTTTTCATCACCGGGGGCCATGGCCGCTTCCGCACCCGGGAAGAGGAATTCCCCGTGGCCATCCATGACGCCGTCATCGTCAACGCCAACGTGCCCCACACGGAGGCCAGCCGGCTGGACAGCCCTCTGGAATACGCTGTCCTGGGGGTGGAGGGCCTGGAGACCATGGCCGGGGCGGAGGGCTATGCCCTGCTGCACCTCCACACCGGCTGGGAGGAGCTGATGGGCTGCCTCCACCTGATGCTCCAGGAGGCGGAGGCGGCCCTGCCGGGCTATGAGCGGGTCTGCCAGAGCCTTCTGGAGGTGGTGCTGGTCCGGCTGAACCGCCAGCGGGACGCGGCTCTCTCCGGCGAGTCCCCGGACGCCCGGAGCAGCCGGGAGTGCGGCCTGGTCCGGCGGTACATCGACAACCATTTTAAAGAGAACCTGAACCTGGACCAGCTGGCCCGCCTGGCCCACCTGAATAAGTTCTATCTGGCCCACGCCTTCCGCCGGGAGTTCGGCGTGTCCCCCATTAACTATCTTGTCTCCCGCCGCATTGAGGAGAGCCGCTTCCTCCTCCGGGAGACGGACCACACCCTCTCCCTCATCGCCCAGATTCTGGGTTTTTCCTCCCTGAGCTACTTCTCCCAGTGTTTCCGCCGGGTGGAGGGCGTAAGCCCTATGGAATACCGGAGGCGGCACCGCCGGACTTTGCAAAAATGACCGCAGCCACCGGCTGCGGTCATTGCCGTCACGGGGCGGCCCGGCGCTCCGCCCGGTATTGGCCGGGGGTCTTCCCCATCAGGGCCCGGAAGGTCCGGGCAAAATAGCTGGCCTCCTGAAAGCCGCAGGCCGCGCCGATATCCGCCACCTTCTCTTCCGTGGCCTCCAGCAGCTCCGCCGCACGCCGCACGCGGAACTGCTTGACGTACTGCATGGGCGTGGTCCCAATCATGCTCCGGAAGCAGCGGAGGCACTCGCTCCCGCTGACAGCGGCGCTTTGGGCAATCCGGTCCACCGTCAGCTCCTCGGAGCCGTGTTCGTGTATAAAGCGGAGCATCGCTTTTATCCGCTCCCCATCCCGCAGGGCCTTCTCCGAGGGAGGCCGCTTCGCCGCCGGGCGGTGGGCGGAGAGGAGAAATACCAGCCGGGAAAGCCCCTCCCGGGCCAGGAACTCAAACCCCGGCGGTTCCTCCCCGCAGGCCCGCCAGGCCGCCTCCATGGCCTCTAGCGCCTCCCGCTCCCAGGGAACGGACTCCGACAGCCACACGCAGCGGTTGGAGCCGTCCGCCAGCAGCGGCTCCAAATAGCCCTGCCAGAAGACGCTCTCCACGCTGCCGCCCACCAGCCAGGGGTGGAAAACCATGGAGTGGAGGTTTACCGCCCCCTCTCCCTCCCGCCAGACGTGGTGAAGGGCCCCGGCGGCAATAAAGCAGCCCTCTCCCGGCCCCAGCTCCCGGCTCTCCCCTTCCACGGAAACGGCGGCGCGCCCTTCCGTCACCAGCACGGTCTCCAGCTCGTCGTGCCAATGCCAGGGGACCGTGTTTACCGTTTCCCCATCGTGCCGGTAGCAGGCCAGGGGAAAGGACGGCGCGCCGTGCCGGGCCAGCTCCCGGTTTTGCCCGTCCGTGACGCTCGCACAGCGGCTCAATGCCATAACGATCCTCCGTTCTGACGGTTTTGTACCAGAAAACCGGCGCTTTCCTTCTACCGTCCCGGTACTTTTGATGATATCATTTTATCAGAGAAAGCCATGGCGCGCAAGGGGGAAACCCCTCCGGTTTTTAGAAGGAGGCCGCTTATGTTCAAGATTATGATGATGCCTGACGCGGAAGACTTTTTAAACGTGGTGGAGCATAGCCGCGGCCAGGTGATGCTGCACCTGCCCGACGGCACCCGCTGCGACTTGAAGCGGGACCACACCGCCCGCCAGCTGCTCCGGGCCATGCGCCCCAGCCGGGACGGCCTGTGCGTCAGTCTTTCCGACGCCCGGGATGCGCCCGCCTTTCTGGACTATATGATCGGGTCCGCGAGGCCCCGCCGCTGAAGCGGCAGGCCGGGAGAGGATGATTCCTCTCCCGGCCTCTTAGGTCTTCGCGTGAATCTGCGCCCCGCACTTGGGGCAGGTAATCACGATTTTTCCCTTCCCCGCCGGAACCCGGCAGATGGTCTTGCAGCTTTTGCAGGTGAAATACTTGTGATTCTTGTCCGCGTGGCGGGCCCGGGCCCCGGCGCTGCGGTTCTTGATCCCGCAGTACCAGTTCACCCATTTCTGGTTTTCCATCCGCCGCCGGGAGAGATTTTTGGAAAAGGAGCGGAACAAAATCACAATCATCAAAAACAGCAGCACGCTCTCCAGGACCCGGACGGCCAGGCCCTTCTTCAAAAAGAAGCACACCAGCTCCGCAGCCCACAGGAGCAGATAGCCCCGGAACAGCGCCTGGTTCAGCTGGTCCCATCCGTTGCGCCCGTACATAAAGCGGGCAACCGCGCCGCCGATTCTCTGGAAAATGCCCATAGCCATGAACTCCTTTGCCGGTCCTGCCGTTTTTTAATACCCTACATTTTACTCGCAACCGGGCGGACAAACAACCGCTTTGGGCGGAAATTTACAAAATGGTCATTTATTTTCCATGGAGCTTATGCTATATTTTAGAGTTGTTAAAAAATATAAAGAAGGAAGTGCATGGAACATCATGGCAAAAAAGCAGTTTAAGGCGGAATCCAAGCGGCTCCTGGACCTGATGATCAACTCTATTTATACCCACAAGGAAATCTTCCTCCGGGAAATCATCTCCAACGCCAGCGACGCCTGCGACAAGCTCTGCTACCAGGCCCTCACCGACAGCGCCGTGGGCATGGACCGGGGGGATTTCAAAATCGAAATCGCCGTGGACAAGGAGGCCCGGACCCTCACCGTCTCCGACAACGGCGTGGGCATGGACCGGGAGGATCTGGAGAACAACCTGGGCGTCATCGCCTCCTCCGGCTCCTACAAGTTCAAGCAGGAGCTTGGGGACGACGCCAAGGACACTGACGTCATCGGCCAGTTCGGCGTGGGCTTTTACTCCGCCTTCATGGTCGCCGACCAGATCACCGTGGTGACAAAGAAATACGGCTCGGACAGCGGATTCCGGTGGCAGTCCTCCGGGGCCGACGGCTATACCATCGCCGAGTGCGATAGGGAAGCCCCGGGCACCGACGTCATCATGCGCATCAAAGCCGACACGGAGGACGAGAAGTACGGCGAATTCCTGGAAAACTGGAAGCTCCAGGAGCTGGTGCGGAAATACTCCGACTATATCCGCTTCCCCATCCGCATGGAGGTTTCCAAGACCCGCAGGAAGGAGGACTCCCCGGAGGACAAGCCGGAGTATGAGACCTACACGGAGGTGGACACCCTGAACTCCATGGTGCCCATCTGGCAGCGGGCCAAGAGCGAGGTCACGGAGGAGGAGTACCATAAATTCTACCGGGACAAGTTCCGCGACTACGCCGACCCCCAGCGCTGCATCCCCGTCTCCGTGGAGGGCAGCGTCACCTATAAGGCCCTGCTGTTCGTCCCCGGGGCCGCGCCCTTCGACTATTATACCAAGGAGTTTGAAAAGGGCCTCCAGCTCTACTCCAACGGCGTGCTGATCATGGACAAGTGCGCCGACCTGCTGCCGGAGCATTTCCGTTTCGTCCGGGGCGTGGTGGACTCCCCGGATTTGAGCCTGAACATCTCCCGGGAGCTTTTGCAGCATGACCGGCAGCTGAAGGTCATCGCCGGGAACCTGGAGAAGAAGATCAAGGCGGACCTCTCGAAATTCCTGGCGGAGGACCGGGAGGGCTACCAGACCTTCTGGAAGAACTTCGGCCGCCAGCTCAAGTACGGCGTGGTAAACGAGTACGGCCGCCACAAGGATCTGCTCCAGGATTTGCTGCTGTTCTACTCCTCCACGGAGAAAAAGCCCGTCACCCTGGACGAGTATGTCTCCCGGATGAAGGAGGATCAGAAGTATATCTGCTACGCCGCCGGGGAGACCGCAGACAAAATCGACAAGCTGCCCCAGACCGAGGGCCTGCGGGACGCGGGGACGGAAATTCTCTACTTCACCGAGGAGGTGGACGAGTTCTGCGCCCAGACCCTGCGCTCTTACAAGGACAAGGAGTTCCGCTCCGTCCTGGACCAGGAGATCGAGGAGGGCGCGGAAAAGAAGGCCGGGGAGGAGGCCGAGGCCCACAAGGGGACCTTCGACTTTGTGAAGGAGGCCCTGGGCGGCGCGGTCAAGGACGTCAAGGCCAGCGCCCGCCTGAAATCCCACCCCGTCTGCCTCACCGCCGGAGAGGGCTTGAGCTTCGAGATGGAAAAGTACTTCCAGACCGTCCAGCCCGATGCGTCCATCAAGGCGGACCGCATCCTGGAGCTGAACGTGGACCACCCCGCCTTCCAGGCTCTGGAGGCCGCCGTGGAGGCGGACCCGGAAAAGGCGAAGACCTACGCGGCGCTGCTCTATAACCAGGCGCTGCTGATTGCGGGCCTGCCTTTGGACGATCCCTCCGGGTACACCGACCTGGTGTGCGGATTGATGAAATAAGAATTTGCGGGCTCCGGCGAAAGCCGGGGGCCTTGGGACTGCCGATGCGAAGGGGAGAGGCGCAAACGCCTCTCCCCTTCGCATTGCCCGAACCCGGCTAGCTCCGTCCCGCCGCCAGGCACGCCGACAGCGACCAGGTGCGCCAGTTCCGGCATTGGTACGCCGCGCTGCCGCGCCGCCGCGCCAGCAGCTCCGCCAGGGTCTCCCCCGTCCCATATCCTTCATACCAGGACGCGGGTTTTTCCCCGTCCAGCCGCTCCAGCTGAGACAGCGTGTCAAAGGAAAGGCTGTTTGCAAGGTAGGAGACGCTTACCACGGGGCTCTCCCCGCCAAGATACCGGTCCACCTGGTTCTTCGCCACCAGGTAGTCCAACGGCACGCAGTTGATGGCCAGCCATCCGGCCAGGGCCAAGGGAAAGGCCAGCCTGCAGAACCGGAAGTCCGGCTTCACGGCCTTCCAAAGCCCCGCCAGCAGAAAGAGGGCCATCATTCCCATGCCCCAGTAGGTCATGCACCGCTTGAAGCTCAAACCGTAGGCCCCCACATACAGCGTCATCCGCCAAGCGGCGGAAGCCAGCAGCACCAGGCTCTCCCCCGCCAGCGCCGCGCACAGCCGCCGCAGAGCCCTCCAGGCCGCCCCCTCCCGCCGGGAGAGGCTTAGGGCCGCCAGCGTCAGGCTCAGGTTGACCGCCGTCACCCCCACCATCTGGAAAAAGCCGCTCCGGGCCCACTCGGCGTAGCTGATTCCCCGGCTTTCCAGATACTCCGGCCCGCCGAAGAGCCCGGCGGACTGGACCGCCAGGAAGATGAGGTACAGCCCGTCCACCGCCGCCAGCGCCAGCACGAAACCCAGCGCATCCGCCTGGAGGCCCTTCTTCTCCTCCGGCGGGCACAAAAGCCTCGGGTGGGCCATGGCGTACAGCAGGCTGAACACAAAGGGCGTGAACACCAGCGCCCAGAACAGCCGCTGGAGTACGTCTCCAAAACGGAGCATGCGGATATAGGCGTTCAGCCCCTCCAGGGACGCGGCGAACAGCGCGTCCGCCGAGACCAGCACCGGCAGCAAAAAAGAAACCAGCGCCACGGCCCCGCAGAGCCCCAGCACCACCGCCATGGTCCGCCGGGGCTTTTCCCCGCTCCGCTTCTCAGGGGCGGCCGCCGCGAAGCAGGCCCACAGGTTTCCAAAGAGCCCTTGAAACAGCAGCTTCCCCCTCTCCGCCAGCATCCGGGGGTCCCACCAGGGGCGGCTTCCGAGGCCCGCCAGCGTGTGAACGGGAATCAGCGCCGCCAGGGCCAACAGGTTCCAATAGCGGAAGTACCAGTTGGAGCCCAGGGCCATTGCCGCCGCCAAAAACAGGTTTGCCGCCAGCAGCGCCCGGCCGGACCGCTTCTCAAAAAATTTCGGCCCCATCCAGGCAAGGACCAGGGCGTACCAGGCGAACACCGCCGCCGTCAGCCCGGCGCAGGGGCCGTGCCAGCAAAAGCCGTCCACCAGCAGAAGACAAAATCCAAATGTCAGCGCCAGGAACAGCCGGCAGCGGCCCGTGGATTCGCCGACCAGCTCCCGCTTTTGGGCATGCTTCGCAGGCCCTTCCGGCAGAAGGGCGTTTTTCTCTTCGCTCATATGAAATTCTCCTATTCTTCCGTCCGCCTTACGCGGACAGTTTTATTTCATCCGGCGCCGCCGGGTTTGTCGGGAACATACTCCAGAATGTCCCCGGGCTGGCAGTCCAGGGCGGCGCAGACCGCCTCCAGGGTGGAGAAGCGGACCGCCTTGGCCTTGTTGTTTTTCAGCACCGACAAATTCGCCAGGGTGATGTCCACCTTCTCCGAGAGCTGGGAGAGGCTCATCTTCCGCCGGGCCATCATAACGTCCAAATTTACAACAATCATGGCGGCCCCTCAAATCGTCAGATCGTTTTCCGCCTTCAGCTCCGCCGCCTGGCGGAAAAGGGCGGACATCACGAGGCACAGCAGCCCTCCCATGGCGAACATGGGGACGAAGAGGGCGTTGTAGGTGGCGAGAGGCAGGGGGGACCGGTAGTAGCACACGCTGAACAGCACCCTCGCCAGGGCCGCCCCAGCAATCAGGAAGCACGCCCAGGCGGCCCGCCGCAGGCTGACGGCGTTTTCCGGGGCGAAGGGCTCCCCCCGCAGGATGGTGCGGAGTACCCGGCGGGCCTGATAGAGGATGACGGCGGTGCAGCAGCCGGAAAAGGACAAAAACAGGGCCAGCGCTTTCACATAGGAATCGCCTGTCCAAATCAGGGTGGGCCACATGGCGAAGATAAACAGCAGGGGATTGACCGGCTCATGGGGGTCATGCCACATGTCCATCAATTCCAGCAGATTTCCCTTCAAGGCCACAAAGGACGGCACCAGAAACAGCGCGAGAACATTGCAGACCAAGGTAGCGACGATCAGCCCGCTTAGTACCCTGGCGATTTTCTGGACCGGAAGTTTTTCCACAACCCTTCCCCCTCTCACAGCGGCCGGGTGATGAACTCCATCAGCACCGCCGCGCCAACTGCCAAAAGCGTAAAAGCCCCCACGGCGGAACAGAGCTTCAGCCTGTTCCTCTGCCGGAAGCCGCCGACGGCCATCGCGCCGCCCCAGAGGGCCAGCGCCAGCGCGGCGGGAATCAAAAATGCGGTCAATCCCATGGCATACGCCTCCTTTTTCTGGTATCCTACCACCGCAAGCCATGTTTGTCAATAATATTTTATCGTTTTTCGATAAAAATAAATTGATAGTCAGAAAGCGGCGGGCCGGAGCAGGCCGCCTCCGGACCTGGGGCGGACCAAAAAGAGCCAAAAAAACTGTCACGAATTTGTTACACCTTTTTGCCGGAAACCTGCTATACTAAAACCATCATTTTTCGACAGAAAGGAACCGCCGCCATGCGCCGCTTATTCAGCCTCGTACTGCTTCTCCTCCTTCTGACCGCCTGCGCCCCCTCCGCCCCTCCGGCGGAGGAGCCTCCGCCCCCGGAACCGGAGATTCAGGAGCCGGAACCGCCTGCCCCTCCGGTGCAGGAGCCCTATGAGATCAAGGACCCCACAAAGGAACAGGAGGGCTATGTCCTCTGGCGGGGACGGGTGGAGCACCTGTTTTTCCACCCCGTCATCGCCTATCCGGAGCTGGCCTTCGACGGGGATTCCCAGGCCAACGGCCTGGACGACTTCATGGTCACGGTGGACGAGTACAACAAAATCCTCCAGAGCGTCTACGATAGGGGCTATGTCCTGGTGGACATCAACAGCGTCTGGAGCGAGTACAATGACAACGGGGTCCAGAGAATGAAGGCAAACGACCTCTATCTCCCCGAGGGGAAGAAGCCCCTGGTCCTCAGCTACGACGACACAAACTACTACCCCTATATGCTGGAAAACGGCCTGACGTATAAGCTCATCATCGGGGAGGATTTGAAAATCGCCTCCTGGGGGCTGGACCCGGAGGGGAACGAGGTGGTGAGCCGGGACCTGGACGCCATTCCCATTCTGGACAAATTTGTGGAGGAGCATCCGGACTTCTCCCCCTTCGGGGCCAAGGGCTGCTTGAGCCTGACGGGCTACGAGGGCATCCTGGGCTACCGCACCCAGACGGACACCAAGGAGTGGGACGACGTGAAGGAAGCCGCCCGCCAGAAGGAGCGGGAGGCCGTCAAACCCATTATCGAGGAGCTCCGCCGCACCGGCTGGACCTTCGGCAGCCACACCTGGGGCCACATCCGCCTGGGAGATGGGAACATGACCCGCATCCAGGCGGACACAAAGCGCTGGATGGACGAGGTGGGAAGCCTGGTGGGGGAGACCACGATTCTCTTTTATCCCCACGGCGAGCGCCCCGACGGCAATGACTGGACCATGACGGGCCCGGCCTTCCAGTTTTTGCAGGAGCAGGGCTTCCGGGTCTTCTGCTCCGTGGGCATAGAGAGCTTCAGCGCCATCAAGGGCGACATCTGCGCCGTCATCTGCGACCGCCTCCACCCCGACGGCACCACCCTCCGCCACTCCCGGGACCGCTACCTGCAATTTTACGATGCCAAGGACATTATGGACCTGGAGGTCCGCCCGGAGCGGGAAATTTCCTGGGCGGAGGAATAAGAGCCCGCTTCCCGGCATGCCGCCGGATTTGGAACGGGCGCAAAGAAAGGAGCTTCATCATGACGAGAGAAGAATTGAAGGCCGCCGCTGCGGCTATGCTGGACCGGGCCTATATTCCCTACTCCCACTTCCCTGTGGGCGCGGCCCTGGAGTGCTCCGACGGCACGGTGTTCACCGGCTGCAACGTGGAGAACGCCGCCTATTCCCCCACCCTCTGCGCCGAGCGGGTGGCGGTGGGCAAGGCCGTCAGCGAGGGGCACCGGGACTTCGTCCGCATTGCGGTGGCGGGGAGGTGCGAGGACTTCTGCGTCCCCTGCGCCGTCTGCCGCCAGGTGCTCTACGAGTTCGCCCCGGATATGGAGGTTATCAGCCTCAACGGCAAGGGAGAGGAGCTGGCCCTGACCCTCCGGGAGCTGCTGCCCCACGGCTTCGGCCCGGAGTACCTGCTGAAGGACGAATGAAAAAGAAGCGCCCCGCCTTGACGGCGGGGCGCTGCCCTGTTTTGCCTGTTTTATCCCGGCCATACTGAGAAATCAGGCGGTTTATTTCCTCCGGTTTGCCCGGCTGATTCTGACCAGCGCAATGCCAATCAGAATGCAGACGACGCCGGCAATCAGCAGCGGGCTGTCCGCGTACCGGGTCAGCAGCAGGACGCCCGCAAGGAGCAGCAGCGTGCCGGCCGCTCCGACAGCATACATAACGGCAGTCCCTCCCTCTTATGAAGCCTTCAGCGTTCCTCCTCCTGCGGGGACAGAGCCGCCTCTTGTCAGAACGCAAAGACCTGCCCGGGCCGTTCCAGCGGAAGGGTCACGGCCGCAAAGGCGGGATATTTTTCCAGGAACTTTCCCGTAAAAGCAAAGTCCCCCCATTGGTGCATGGGCAAAAAGCGGCGGATATCCGCCGTTTCCAGGAAATACGCCGGGCCCCAAAAGCCCGCCTCTCCCAGCCGGGGGTCCAGAGGCAGCATGGCCAGGTCAATCCTCCGGCCCCGGAGGGGCCCGGCGTACCGCTTGAAATTCACTTCCATATTCCGGTTCCAGCCCTTGTCCTCCCCCTCCCAATGCCACCAGTTCAAATCCCCGGCGTGGAAGACGGTCTGCCCGTCCGGGAGCGTCACCAGGAAGGCCGCGCCCTCGTCGGTGGAGGGCAGGGCCTCCACCCTGGCCCGGGGGAGCTCCAGCGCCTCGCCTCCCCGGAGGCTTTGACATTTCTCCGCTGTCTCCGGCGGAACGCCCCGGCGCTCCAGGTTCCGGAGTTTAATGTCGCGGCCCAGGATGAACCGCACCTCCCGGCCTTGGCCGTCCAGGGAGAAAATCCGGGGATCGAAGTGGTCCGGGTGGGCGTGGCTGGCAAAGACGTACAGGGGGACCCCCGGCCTTATGGCCGGGAGTTCCCCTTTCCACCAGTCGAACAGCAGCGCGGCGGAGTCCGTCTCCACCAGAAAGCCGCTGTGGTCCAGAAAGGTGACCCGCATTACTTCAGCTTCACCGCCGTGCCGTAGGCCACCACCTCGGCGGCTCCCTGCATCACGGATGACGAGCCGTAGCGGACGTTGACCACCGCGTCGGCCCCTATGGCTGTGGCCTCGTCCACCATGCGCTTGGTGGCGATCTGGCGGGCCTCGTTGAGCATCTCGGTGTAGCCCACAATCTCGCCGCCCACCAGGGTTTTCATGCCGGCCATAAAGTCCTTTCCGAAGTTCTTGGACTGGACCACCGTTCCCTTCACGATGCCCAAGGCCTCGATTTCCTTTCCGGGCACATGGTCAATATTCAGCAGCAGCATCGGATTCTCCTCCTTCAATTTCTTCAAAACGTTCTTTTAACACAACCAGGGCGGGAAGAATCGGCAGCACGCACCCAGCCGACAGGGCGGCGAACAGCCAAAACACCCACCCGGGCAGGTCCGGGATAAGGCACAGCGCGGCGAATACGGCCGCGCAGGCCGCCTGAAACAGGGCGAACAGCGCCGCCCCCAGGGCGGCCTGCCGCTTTCGGCAGCTCTTTCGCTTCTTCGGGGAAACCGTCACAACGGTCCCTTCCTTCCACATAGAATAAGGGGATAAGATTCCCCGGCGCGCCCCTTCCGCAAAAATGGGAAGGGGCTCTTGCGGTGGGAAAGGTTTTATGCTATAATGCCCAGTAAGCGGCGGCCAAAACCGGGAAACCGCCTCCGGCCGAACCGGCATAGGCTTTCAAATATTCGATACAGGTGGTGCGGTATGGGTATTTTTTCGTTTTTAAACCGGGACCAGGACCTTGAGGCATATATGCCTGCGCCCGCGGCGCCGGTGAAGGAGGAAACGGCTCCGGGCCTTCCCGAAATGTGCAGGGAGATGCCTATTGAGGTGGTGGAGAAATCCGGCCGGGTGCTGAACACCGGGCTTATCACCGAACACGGCGGGAAGGAGCTTACTATGGGCCGCCATCCCGGCGGGCTGTCCTTCAAGGTCTGCGAGCCGGGCAGCACGGTTTATGTCCGGGGCTGCGACAACAAGATGAACCAGTTTTACCTCCGGGCCACCGTGGGGGAGTCCACCCGCGTTTTGATGCGGCTGAAGGACCTGGAGCCGGAGGTTCACGAGAACCACCGGGACACCTTCCGCCTGGCGGTGAACAACGTCCCCATTTCCATTTACTATCTGAACGACGAGCGCTTTGAACGGCCGGAGGAATGCAAGCTGGTGGATATCAGCACGGGGGGCTGCTGCTTCACCTCGGAATACCTCCACGGGGAGGGTGAGGTGCTGCGCCTCAAAATCAAGCTGGAGGATTACGTCGCCATGGACTTCATCGGCGAGGTCATCCGGGTGGTGGAGTGCGGGCCCAGCGAATTCCGCTGCGGAGTCCTCTTCGCCCAGCTGAAGAAGGAGGAGATCAACTCCCTGACCAAGGTCCTCTTCAACATGCAGCTTGGAAACCGCCGGGAGCACAGCCGCTCCGAGGACGGGCATTGGTAATACGGACGCATCCCGCGGGGCGCTTCTTCGGAAGCGCCCCATTTCCGCGTCCGCCCGGCATTCTCCGGCTATGGCTCATGCCCTAGTACCGGCTGGCTTCCTCCTCCTCGCCGCCGTCAATCTCGTCCAGCCGCTGGACAAGGGCCCTGATAATCCCCACGATCACCGCGCCGCCGGCGATCAGCCAGCAGAGCAGGGGGAACATGACGGCCAGGCCCTCCTCCGGATGAAAAAGGCCCATTGCGGCCAGCACGAACGCCATCAGGGGAGCAATATAGAGCACAACCAGCACCGTGATAAGAATAGGGACGATTTTCTTCTTAGTAGTATTTCGCATCGTCAATCTCTCCTTTCCCGATTTCCCGTATTCGCTGGACCAGGGCCAGCACCACCCCGGCGATGAGCACCAGGGGGACCAGGGCGATGACCGCCAGCACCAGAATTCCGGGCAGCTCCTCCACCCCGCTGGCGATGACCCACAGCATCAGCCCCATCAGCGCGCCCATCGCCAGCACCATCAGCACCGTAATCGTGACGGGGGCCACATAGCGGATGCGCACGTCCCGCTTCTGCTTGTTCTGGAAGGTAGCGCCGCTTTGCTCCATGGCCTCCATCTCCTTTAAAATGCTTCCTGCGTCCAGATCGTGCAGCCGTTCCTGCCGCTCCGTCAGCCCGGCACAGAGGCGGATGGCCTGCTCCAGGTTTTCCCGGTCCCGCTCCAGCGTGACCAGGTGGCGGCGCATGCCGTCCCCCACGGTGTGGACGCCTCCCTGCATCTTGCGGATTTCCTCCAGGGACACCCCCAGCTTCCGCAGCAGCTTGATCTGAAGCAGGGTCTGCACCTCGGCCTCTCCGTAGTCCCGGTAGCCGTTTTCGCTGTTGCGCCGGGGGGACAGCAGGCCCTCGGACTCGTAAAAGCGGATGTTCTTCCGGGTGATGCCCACCAGGGCCTCCACCTCGTTGATTTTCATGTCCCTCACCTCGGTTTCCGCCTTCATGATACACCTTCCAGCAGGGGGAAGGTCAAGAGGAATTTTGCGAATTTCCGAAAAAGAGCGGAAAACGCCGGAGGAAATTTCTCCTCCGGCGGCTCATATTGGCTTATATGGCGCTTTGGGGCCGTTCCTCCCGCTCCAGAGGGAGCTCCGGCCGGGCGGCGGCCACGGCGTCCAGCACCTCGTTGGCATTGGCCAGCTTCTCAAAGGTGAAGTCCTGGTAAAACTCCCCGCCGTCGTAGTACAGCCGCAGCCGGGTCACCGGCAAGGCCTTGCCGCAGCAGCCCGTCAGAGGCATGCTGGTGTTCCGGGTCAGGGCCCGGGAGAGCGAGGCGAAGGAGAGGTACTGGGTCCCGGGAAAGGCGGGGAAATAGATGGCGCGCCCGCTGAAACGGTACTGCTCCGCCCGGCGGGCGGTTTTACAGTCCCCGGCAGGGTCCTCCAGGGGGCAGGACTTGGCCAGGGGCTTCGGTGTGAAAATCGCCATGGCGGAAACCTCCCAAGCAGATAAGTACCCCCAGTGTAAGCAGCTTTTTCCAAAAGCTCCATGGCAAAAGCAACAGCGGACGGAAAATACGGTGGAAATGCCACTTGCCCCTGGGGAAAAAGGAGTCTATACTATAGCAATATACCAAAAAGCTGACAGCGCCCCGGCAGGCAGGGAAGCCGCCCGGCCGCGCCTCCCTCCCCGGCGGGCGTTCCACGCGCCCCATCTCGTTTTATTGGAGGTTTTTCCATGTACCGGATTAAGACATTCAACAAGATTGCCCCCCAGGGGCTGGAGCGGCTGGACCCCGCCCGCTACCAGGTGGGGGAGGACGTAGCGGAGGAGGAGGGCATCCTGGTCCGCTCCGCCGATCTGCTGGACTACGCCTTTCCCGAAAGCCTGCTGGCCATTGCCCGGGCGGGGGTGGGCGTGAACAATATCCCCCTGGACCGCTGCTCCGAAAAGGGAATCGCCGTCTTCTCCACCCCCGGGGCCAATGCCAACGCCGTGAAGGAGCTGGTTTTGTGCGCCATGCTCATCTCCTCCCGGGATGTGACCGGGGCGGTGCGCTGGGTAAAAAACCAGGCCGCCTCCGGCGTGGAGGTGGAGACCGTGGTGGAGAAGGGCAAGTCCGCCTTCGTTGGCCCGGAGCTTTACCGGAAGGCCCTGGGCGTCATCGGCCTGGGGGCCATCGGCTCTTTGGCTGCCAACGCGGCGCTGGACCTGGGGATGGATGTGTACGGCTTCGACCCCTTCCTCTCCGTGGACGCGGCGCTGCGGCTGGACCGGCATGTCCATGTGGTGCAGGACATAAACGAGCTTTATAAAAAGGCGGACTACATCACCGCCCATATTCACTATAACGAAAAGACCCGCCATATGATCGGCGCGGCGGCCTTCGCCGCCATGAAGCCTGGCGTGCGGCTCATCAACCTGGCCCGGGGCGGCATTGTGGACGACGAAGCCCTGCTTTCGGCCCTGGACGCGGGAAAGGTGACGGCCTATGTCACCGACTTTCCCACCAATCAATTGGTGGCCAATCCTCACGTCGTCGCCATGCCCCACCTGGGGGCCTCCACCCCGGAGAGCGAGCAGAACTGCGCCGTCATGGCGGCGGAGGAGCTGCGGGACTACCTGGAAAACGGGAACATCAAGAACTCCGTCAACCTCCCCGACGTGTACCTGGACCGCAGCGGCGTGCAGCGGCTGTGCGTCCTCCACAAGAACATCCCCGCTATGCTGGCCAGCATCACCGCCCTCCTCAGCCGGGACGGTGTGAACGTGGAAAACCTGAGCAACAAGAGCAAGGGGGACTACGCCTATACCCTGGTGGATTTAGGGGCCCGGGTGGAGCCCGCCGTGCTGGAGGACTTAAAGCGCCTGGCTAACGTAATCCGGGTGCGGGCCATCGGCTGAACTTTTTGAAAACGGCTTATAAGGAGGACGCGGATGTTTGACCTGAACGGAGCGCTGGAGCGCTTTGCCGGGAAAATCGCGCTGGAGAATATCCTGGCCGCCGCCGTTACGCTGGCGGTGTGCCTGGTGGCGGTGCGGCTGCTGCTGAAGCTGGCCCGGCGGCTCCTCTGCCGCACCAAGCTGGAGGAGCGCATCCGGCGGTATATCCTGATGCTGCTGAAGCTGGTGCTGTACACGCTGACGGTGGTGTTCACCGCCGGGAGCCTGGGGGTCAACATGACCTCCCTGGTGGCCCTGCTGTCCGTCGGGTCTTTGGGCGTTACCCTGGCGGCGGAGGACGTGCTGGGCAACGTGGCCGGGGGACTGGTGATTTTGTCCTCCCATCCCTTTGTCATCGGGGACTTCATCGAGTCCGGCGGCGTTTCCGGCAAGGTGGAGGAGATCAGCCTGAACCACACAAAGCTCACCACCCCCGACGGGCTGACGGCCCTGCTGCCCAACAAGGAACTGGCGGCCTCCAAGGTGATCAACTACACGGTGCTGGGGAGGCGGCGGATCGCCTGGAAGATGAGCGCCGATTACGGCGCGGCCACAGAGGACGTGAAGGCGGCCTGCCGTCGGGCGGTGGAGGCCACAGAGCACATTCTTGCCGACCCGGCCCCGGCGGTGTACCTGACTGGCTTTGCCGAAAGCGGCGTGGAGTTCACCGTCTACTGCTGGGCCTCGGCGGAGGATTTCTGGGCCGCCCAATTCGCCCTGGCGGAGAATCTGCGGGCGGAGTTTTCCAAAGCGGGGGTGGAAATTCCCTATAACAAGCTGGACGTGCGCATTCAAAAGGATTGAGAAAGAAGCGGGTCCCGGAAAACCGGGGACCCGCTTCTTTAGCAGTTCATTCCGCCGGGCCGGCGATGGTTCCGTCGTCCTTTTCCGCCTCCAGGCCGTTGGCGATGCGCAGAAGGAGGAAGCCCGCCAGGGTCAGCGCCCCTCCGGCGTAGAGAAGGAGGGAGGAGAGGTACGCGTTTCCGTCCGCCAAGGAGGCGGCGCATAGGACCAGGGCGCAGGCGGAATAGAACCCGAAGCGCCGGGTCCTTCCCGCCTGAAAGGCGAAGGAGCTGAGCCGGTAGAATCCCAGGGTTAAAAACACCAGGGCCAGCAGCTCCACATAGTACATGGTCAAAGAGGGGTTCACGGAGTCGATGCGGTAAGTCAGCACCAGACGCACCACCAGCGCCGCCACGGGCAGCAGGGTGATGGCGGAGGGGGCCTTGTGCCTGGGCCCGCCGTGACGGCGGCGGCAGCCCGCCAGCACCGGAAGAAGGGAAGCGGCGGCGGCCAGGGTCAAAGCGCCCATCAGCGTCTGCCCCTGGGGAGAGTAGCCCAGCCCCCCGGCCCGGAGAACGCCGTAAATGGCGTGGCGGGAGGAGGCCAGCCCCTCCGGCAGCATCCGCAGGCTTTCCGCCAGGTCGCAGAGGCCGCTGAGGGCCAGGAGGAACACGCCGCACACGGGGATGGCCAGCAGTCCGGCGCTTTTTGTGGAAAAGTCCCTGGGCAGGACGGGGCCGGGGTCCTCCTCCGCCGGGAGAAGCCGGGCCGCCAGGGCCAGAACGGCGGCGAGGCCGGCCAGCAGGACGGCCAGGGCCAGGGCGGCGAAATTGCCGGGGATGGGAAGGCCGGTATCCGCCTCGTAGCCGGTGTGGTTTTGCAGCAGCCGCAGCACGCAGGCGGCCGCCGCGCCCAGCGCCGCCGCCAGGGGAAGCGCGTAGTGTTTATTCATAAAAGCCGTTCCTTTCGAAAGTCGGTGTGAAATGCTTCCTGTCAAGCAGACAAAACAGCAAAAATGATGGGCAGGAATAACCGCAATGTCCCTCAAAAGCCTTCCGTGGGGGCGCTGCCCAGGCATTTGCCTGAGAGGGATATGCCTTAGCCCATTATTCGCTTGCAAAAAAACCGGCTGGTATATTGAGTGCCTCAGTCGTTATGAACCAACGGATGCGCATCGGGATACTGCCGGAACGCCAGCTCAAGCGCCTGGAAAACCAAAAAGGCGCCGTTCTTTTTTCACTGATTTGATGGAGGCCCGCTGTTCCTGCGTGGCGCAGCTCTACCGCATGAATTTTTATTTCCGCAAGAATCGCAGCCATAAGAATGCCCCCCTCTGAGTAGCTTCCGAGTTTTTCTCGTTCTGTCTACTCTGTGGGGAGCATATCAGACCTGTTAAAACAGTAGAAGCAGAAACAGGCGGAATGCAAACTGGCGGGAAGCTTACGACAAGGCTGGGGAAGCGAAAAGGAACGGCAAACCGCTGCCGTATTTACCGATGGACTCGGCGGATGCAGCAGTACATTGAAAACCTGGACTAAGATTAAAAACCCTGTAAGGGTCAAAGGGGTATGAAAAATCCCTGAAACCGTTGCGACTTCAGGGATTTTCGTGGCAGCGGGTGAAGGATTCGAACCCTCACATACAGAGTCAGAGTCTGCTGTGCTACCTTTACACAAACCCGCTGTATTTCTTTGGAACAGCTACCATTATACTAAAAAACTCCGCCTTGTCAAGAGGGTTTCGGAATTTTTTCTTAAATTTCTTTCCCTGGAAAAAATCTGTCAGTTCCCCCTTTCTCCCGGCGGGGGGATTGTGCTATAATAGCCGCATTGCGGCTGTTATAATTTGCGTTCAGTTTTCCGCACCCATGGGACAGCCGAAAATTTTGGCGGATGACAGCGTAAAAGCCGCCGCTTTCGTGCTGCAATGAAACCATATCCTGCGAAGGGAGGCCCGTCCATGATCAAGCTCGAAGGCGTCCGTCTTGCCCCCGGCGGCGGGGAGGCGGAGCTCCGCGCCCGGGCCGCCAGGCTGCTGCGCCTCCGCCCGGCGGATATCCAGGACCTGCGCATTCTCCGCCGCAGCATAGACGCCCGGGAGGAAGCGGTGTTGATTTACACGCTTGCGCTTAAAGTGGAGAACGAACCCGGCGTGCTCCACCGCTGCCGGAACAAAAAGGCCGGCCTCCTGAAACCGGAAGCGGAGTATAAACCTCCACTGTCCCGGCCGCCGGGGGAGACCCGGCCTGTCGTTGCGGGGGCGGGTCCTGCGGGACTCTTTGCCGCCCTGGTGCTGGCGCTGGCGGGACAGCGCCCCATCCTTCTGGAGCGGGGGCGGCCTGTGGAGAGGCGCAAAGCCGATGTGGAACGGTTCTGGTCTGCGGGGGAGCTGGACCTTACCAGCAACGTTCAGTTTGGAGAGGGAGGGGCCGGGGCCTTCTCCGACGGCAAACTCAACACCGGCACCAGGGATATCCGCCACCGCTATATACTCAAGACGCTGGCGGCCCACGGGGCCCCGGAGGATATTCTCATCGACGCCAAGCCCCACATCGGCACCGACTACCTCTACAGCACGCTGCAAAGCCTGCGGAAAACCCTGCTGTCCCTGGGAACGGATATCCGTTTTGAAACCCGCCTGACGGATTTGCACATCGGACACGGCGCGGTGGCGGGCGTTGCTGCGGAGGGCCCGGAGGGAACCTTCCGCCTGCCCTGCCGGGGCCTGATCCTCGCCCCCGGCCACTCCGCCCGGGATACCTTTGCCATGCTGCACGGGCGCGGCGTGCCCATGGAGGCCAAGCCCTTTGCCGTGGGAGTGCGGATCGAGCACCTCCAGGCGGACTGCGACGCGGCCCAGTACCGCCGGTACGCCGGGCATCCCGGCCTGCCCGCCTCCACGTATAAGCTCTCCTGCCATCTGCCCAGCGGGCGGGGCGTGTTTTCCTTCTGCGTCTGCCCCGGCGGGGAGGTGGTGGCCGCCGCTTCGGAGGCGGGGCAGGTCGTCACCAACGGCATGAGCGAATTTGCCCGGGACAAGGAGAACATCAACGGCGCGGTTTTGGTGAACGTTGCGCCGGAGGATTTCGGCGGGGACGGCTCCCCCCTGGCGGGGGTGGCGTTTCAGCGGCGGCTGGAGGCGGCGGCCTACGCCCTGGGGGGCGGCGGCTACCGGGCCCCCGCCCAGCGGGTGGAGGATTTCCTGGCCCGCCGCCCCTCCTCCGGGCCGGGAAGGGTTCTGCCCAGCTACCGCCCCGGCGTAACCTGGACGGACCTCCACGGCTGCCTTCCTCCCTTTGTCTCGTCGGCGCTGGAGGAGGCTCTGCCCATTCTGGGGCAAAAGCTCCGGGGCTACGACGCGCCGGACGCGGTCCTTACCGCCGTGGAGAGCCGCAGCTCCTCTCCCGTCCGGATTCTCCGGGGCCCGGACGGGCAGTCCGCCCTCCGGGGCCTGTACCCCTGCGGCGAGGGGGCGGGCTATGCCGGGGGCATCCTCTCCGCCGCCGCCGACGGCATGAAATCCGCCGAGGCCCTGCTGGCCAATTTATGACAAGGAGACGAACCGCTATGAGAAACATCTGCGTTTGCCAGGAGTTCCTGACCGAGGCCCACAAGGCCCAAATCCGGGAGACGGCGGAAGCCCTGGGCTTCGCGCCCCGGTTTTTCACCCCGGACCAGCTTGAGGAGGCGAAGGCCTGGCTTCAGGACTGCGAAGTCCTGTACGGCTGCTCGCCGGACCTGCTCCGGGCGGCTCCGGCTTCGCTGAAATGGTACTGCTGCGCCTACGCCGGGGTGGAGCCCTATTGCAAGGACCCGTCCCTCTTTGCAAACCCGGACTGCCTCCTCACCAACTCCAACTGCTACGGCGTCACCATCGCGGAGCACGTGGTCATGGTGCTGCTGATGCTGTTTCGCCGGATGCCGGAGTACGAAGAGGTGGTCCGGAACCGGGAATGGAGCAGGGAGCTCCCCGTCCGGTCCATTCGAAACAACGTATTCACCATTCTGGGTACGGGGGACATCGGCGTGAATGTGGCGGAGCGCCTTCGGGGAATGGGAGCCGCCCATATCACGGGATTGAGCCGCAGCGGCCGGGAGCGGGCGGGCTTTGACGAGGTGCTGCCCATAGGGCGGCTGGACGAGGCGCTGCCCCGGACGCGGAACCTCATTATGGCCCTTCCCGCCACGGAGGAGACGTTTCATATTCTGAACCGGGCGCGGATTGCCCTGCTGCCCCGGGGGGCGTATGTGGTGAACGTGGGCCGGGGCGCCGCCGTGGAGCAGGAGCCCCTGGCGGAGGCGCTGAACAGCGGAGCCCTCGGCGGCGCGGCCCTGGACGTGACGGACCCGGAGCCCCTGCCCAAGGACCATCCCCTGTGGGCGGCCCGGAATATCATCATCACCCCCCACGTCTCGGGAAACATGACCCTGGGCTATACCTGCGACCGGAACGTGGAGCTGTTCTGCAAGGACTTGCGGAACTATGCCGCGGGGCGGCCCCTGAACGGGCTGGTGGACCGGGCGCTGGGCTACTGAGGCATGAAAAGGCGGCCCCATCGGGGCCGCCCGGTTGGAAGATTTCGTTGTTCAGCGGCTCAGGCAAACGGCACCGCCCAGTACCACGATGGAAAACAGCGTGTACAGCATGTGGGGCACCTCCTTCTTTCATAAACTCGTTTTTAAGGGTCAGCTTTTGATGCAGACGGCGCCGCCCAGCAGGACCATGAACAGCAGTGTGTACAAAGTGCTCATTTTGGGGCACCTCCTTCTCTCATGAGGTTGTTTTGATGATACCACAGCCCCGGGGAAAAGACATTCAATATCTTGCCGGGTTTTCCCCGGGAAAGGCCCGGGCCGGGCCGGGCGGGCCCGGCGGCTTTATAACATCTTGCGCTCCCGGAAGGAAAGGAGGCCCCTGTGGCGGATGAGCGGATATTATATTTTGTGAAGCGGGAGGTCCGCCCCCTGTTCACGCCGGAAACCATGCCCCGGCTGGTATACGTCAGCCGGACCCTGCCGTCGGACCGGGCTTACCACAGCATCCTCCACGCCCACCAGGACCTGGCGGAGGTCTTGCTGATCTGCGGGGGCGCCGGGCGGTTCCTGGTGGGGGAGACCTTTTATGAGGTGGAGGCCGGGGATCTGCTTGTCTACAACAGCGGCGTAGTCCACGACGAATTTTCCAGCGCGGACAACGCCATCTCCGCCTACTGCGCGGCCATTGCCGGGCTGCGTCTGCCGGGCCTGCGGGAAAACGCACTGGTGGCGGACGATGCTCCGGCCCTCTTTCGGGCGGGTGAGGAGGCGGAGGACCTGCGGGCTCTTTTTGAGATGATGTACCGCTATCTGGAGGAGGACCGCCCGGGCTGCGAGGCTCTGTGCCACCACCTGATGCTGGCGGTTCTGGGGCGCATCCTCCAGCTCACCGGGGACGCGCCGCGGCGGGACCGGGGGGAGACGGAGCCAAAGGCCCTGGGCCGCCGGGTCCAGGCGTTCATCGACGGGCATTTCAGCGAGCCCCTGACCCTCCAGGATATGGGGAAGGCCCTCCATGTCAGCCCCTATTACCTCTCCCACGCCTTTAAGGAGGCCAGCGGGTACTCGCCCACCCAATACCTTCTCCGCCGGCGGATCGGCGAGGCGCAGAACCTGCTGATTTCCACGGACCTGCCCATGTCGCGGATTGCGGAGCAGGTGGGATTCGAGACCCAGAACTATTTCAACCTCCAATTTTCCAAGCATGTGGGCATGCCGCCGGGAAAATACCGGGAGTCCTTCGTGGGAAAGAAAAAAGGGGGAACGTGAAAAGGGCCGGACGGGGAATCCCGCCCGGCCGTTTTGTCAAAGCGCCATGGTTTCCCACTTGTGCCCGTGGAAGCGGGGGAGGAAGAAGGCGATGCGGAGAAGCCAGTCGGCAAACATGGCCATCCAGATGCCCACCACGCCGAAGCCCAAAACCCGCCCCAGCAAAATGCCGAAGCCCACCCGCATGGTCCACATGGAGACGGAGGAAACCACCATGGTGAACCGGGTGTCCCCGGCGGCCCGGAGGGCCTGGGGCAGGGTGAAGGACAAGGGCCAGATCAGCATGCCCATGAAGCCGTGCATCCAGACGATCTGCCGGGCGTAGAGCTCCGCCTCGGCTGAGACGTTGTACAGCCGGAGGACCAGGGGCATGGAGAGGTACACCAGAAAAATGCAAAGGTCCATGGAGACGTAGGCCGTTTTCAGCAGCTTCTTCGTATAAAACCGGGCCTTGCCGCAGTCCCCGGCTCCCACACACTGGGACACCACCGTCACGATGCCAAGGCCCAGGGCGTTGCCCGCCACGCATTGGAAGGTGGCGAAGGTGTTGCCGATGGCGTTGGCCGCCACGGAGGAGGTGCCCAGCACGGAGACGGTGGAGAGGAGCAGAATTTTTCCCAGCTGGAACATGCTGCTCTCCAGCCCGTTGGTCACGCCGAAGCGGAGAATGTTTTTCACGATATAGCGGTCGTGCCGAAGGCCCAGCTTCTCCACCCGGAGGGCAAGGCCGGGCCGCCGGAGCAGAACCAGCATGGCCGCGGCGGCAAAGACCCGGGAGACCACCGTGGGGATGGCCACGCCCTCCACGCCCATGCGGAAGCCGAAGATCAAAAGGGCGTTTCCGGCGGCGTTGATGACGTTCATCACCAGGGAGACCCACATGGAAATTTTCGAGTTTCCCATCACCCGGAACAGGGCCGCCCCGGCGCTGTAAACCGCCAGGAAGGGAACGGAGGACTCCACAATCAGGTAATATGTATCGGCGTAGGCCGCCACGTCCGGCTCCACCTGGCCGAAGACCACGTTCAGCACGAAGCCCTTCCCCAGGTAAAAGAGGACCATGATCAGCAAAGACGCCTCCGCCATGAACAGCAGCAGCTGTTCTCCGGCGTGGCCCGCCCTGTCCGCCTCCCCGCGGCCCAGATACTGCCCGGCGATGGCCGCGCCACCGGTAGCCAAGGCGGAAAAGGCGTTTACCAGCAGCACGTTCACCGTGTCCACCAGGGACACGGCGGAGATGGCCGCCTCCCCCACCCGGGAGACCATGACGGAGTCCAGCAGGCCCACGGTAATGGCCAGCAGCTGTTCGATGACCAGGGGGACGACCAGCCGCCGCAGGTCCCGGCTGGAAAAATCAATTTGAATGGCTTTTGGTTCCATTGGGTTCTCCTTGCGAAATTACCGGAATTCCCGGGGATTCATGTGGAAGGTGTTCCGAAAGGCCCGGAGGAAGGTGGAGTATTCGGAAAAGCCCACCTGCTCCGCCGCCTTCATCACCGGGACTCCCGCCCGGATCAGCTCCCCCGCCCGGAGGAGCCGCTTCTGGCTGATATACTGGTGAATGGTGTAGCCGGTGACGGCCTTGAAGCGGTGCATCAAATAGTACCGGCTGAGGTAGAACCGCCCCGCCAGGGCGCTGACCGTCAAATCGGCGTCCAGGTGGGCGGCGATGTAGCGGAGGATTTCCTCAATCTTGGGGTCCACCCGGTAGCTGTCCGTCTCCTCCTGGGCGGTGCGGTCCCGGAGGATGTCCCGGTTCACGTCGATCAAAAGCTGCTGGCAGAGGGTGTCGGCCAGGCGGGCCGCGCCGAACTCTGCGGAGTGAAGGGCCTCCTCCAGCCGCTGGACGGTTCCCATGTACTGGAGCCGCCGCTCCGCGTTTGTCCGCAGCAGGTGAAAGCCCCGGCGGCGGGCGGCGTCGAAGCAGGCGTCCAGGGCCTCGCCGGGGTCGCTCCGGGCGGCCAGCCAGTCCCGGCCCATCCAGACGACCACCCGCTCATAGGGCTCCGAGGGGTCGATGATGGGGCGGTGAATCAAATTGTGCTGAACCAGAAGGATGTCCCAGGGCTGGAGGAAGTAGGTAACGCCCTCCACCAGGTAAGCCACCTTTCCCCCCAGAAGGAGAATCAGCTTGTCGAACTCGTGGTAGTGGTAGTCCACCTTCTGCGCCCGGCTGTCCCGCAGGTGAAAAAGGCGGAAGTCCTCGTTGAGGTATCCCCGTTTGCCGGCGGTCTCCCCAATGTACACGGCGGCTCCTCCTTTCCGGTTTGCGCCCTCTATCCTAGCGCACTTTTTGCCCGCCCGCAATCCGAATAACCAACAAACCTGGGAAAAGATTTCCCCGATCTTTGGCGGAAGCGGCAAAAAGCCGGGCCGCCGGGGCGCAAATTTTGGGCAAACGGGTTTCTTGAAATCTGCTATAGTTATGTGTAAGATATTCTGGCATATAAATGAGGACAAGGACAGCCGAAAACTCCGACATTGTATGAGGTGATGCTATGAACGCTTACGTAGTTGCAGACCGGCGCTGGGCCTTCGGCCGGAACGGCGGGCTGCTTTTCTCCCTGTCTGCGGACCTGGAGCGCTTTCACACCCTGACCCGGAACGGCACCGTCATCATGGGTCCGGAGCGGCTGGTTTTCTTCACGGGGGGCGCGCCCCTGCCCCAGCGGAGGAACATCGTGGTTACCCGGGACCCCTCCGCCCTGCCGGAGGGCGCGGAGGGCGTTTCCTCCCCGGAGGAGGCCCTGGCCCTGGCGGGAGGTCCGGAGGCGGAGAACCTTTGGATCATCGGCGGCGGCAGCATTTACGCCGCCCTGCTCTCGCGGTGCCGCCGGGTGTACCTCACCCGGGTGGAGACCCGGGTGGAGGAGTCGGATACCTTTTTCCCCAATCTGGACAAACTTCCCAACTGGGAGGTGGCCGCGGAGGGGGAGCCCATGGAGGAGGACGGCATGAAATTCCGCTTCTTCGAGTATGTGAACACAAAGCTGGAGAGCTGAGGGCCCAAGGGATTTTCGGGAACGGTTGTTCCCGAAAGTCCCTTGTTTTTTCAGGGGCCCCACAGTATAATGTTGAGAAAAAGCGCCGGAGAGGGGGGGAGCCGCCGTGGCGGACTTGAAAACGGACGTGCGCTATATCAAGGGCGTCGGCGAGCAGCGGGCCAAGGCCCTGGCCAAGCTGAATATCCGCACCCTCCGGGATTTGATCTCCTGGTTTCCCCGGCGCTATGAGGACCGGACGGCCTTCCGGCGGATTTCCGATCTGGTTCCCGGCGAAACCGTCTGCGTTGCCGCCATGGTGGCCTCGCCTCCCGCAGTTTCGCACATTCGCAGAGGCCTGGATTTGGTGAAGGTCCGGGCGGTGGACGACACCGGGGTTTTGGATGTGACCTTTTTCAACCAGTCCTGGCTGAAAAGCAGCCTCCGGACGGGAGAGACCTACGTTTTCTGCGGCAGGGCGGAGGGGAACCTGCTCCGCCGCCGGATGGCGAACCCCGTTGTGGAGCCCGAGGGGCGGCGGGAGGCCACGGGCCGCATCGTGCCCGTCTATCCCCTTACCGCCGGGGTCAGCCAGCTGGTGCTCTCCCGGTCCGTCCGCCAGGGGCTGGATGCCTGCGCGGATATCCTGCCCGACGTGCTGCCGGACGAGGTCCGGCGGGAGCACCAGCTCTGCCGCATCGGCTTTGCCTATGAAAACATCCACTTTCCCTCCGGCGGCGAGGCGCTGGACCTGGCCCGGCGGCGGCTGGCCTTTGAGGAGCTGTTTCTCTTTACCCTGGGCCTGCGGCGGCTGCGGCGGAGGCGGGAGACGGCGGCGGTGGAGCCCTTCCGCCCCGTGGACATGGGGGAATTTTACTCCGCGCTGCCCTTTACCCTGACGGAGGCCCAGCGCCGCTGCGTGGAGGAGGCCTTGGCGGACATGGCCTCCGGCAGACCCATGAACCGCCTGTGCCAGGGGGACGTGGGCAGCGGCAAGACCATGGTGGCCGCCGCCTGCGCCTACTTCGCGGTGAAAAACGGCCGTCAGGCCGCCCTGATGGCCCCCACGGAAATCCTGGCCCGGCAGCACTATGAGGGCCTGGCCCCCCTGCTGGAGCCCCTGGGGGTCCGGTGCGCCCTTCTCACCGGGGCCGGCACCGCCAAAGAGAAAAAAGCCCTGGCCGCCGCCCTGGCGGCGGGGGAGATCGATTTTATTATGGGCACCCACGCCCTGATCACCGGGGGACTGGAGTACCGCCGCCTGGGCCTGGTGGTGACGGACGAACAGCACCGCTTCGGCGTGGGGCAGCGGGCGGCCCTAGCGGGGAAGGGGGACCATCCCCACACCCTGGTCATGTCCGCCACGCCCATTCCCCGGACCCTGGCCCTGATTCTGTACGGCGATCTGGACGTGTCCGTCATTGACCAGCTCCCTCCGGGGCGGCGGCCCGTTCAGACCTCTTTGGTGGACAGCGGCTACCATCCCCGCATATACAAATTTCTGCGCAGGCTGATCGGGGAGGGGCGGCAGGCGTATATCGTCTGCCCCGCCGTCTCCGAGAGCGGGGAGGAGGGGGACGGCCGCAAGGCCGTGACAGAGTACGCGGCGCAGCTCCAGCAGGAGGTGTTCCCGGACCTCCGGGTAGCCTATGTCCACGGGAAGATGAAGCCCAGGGAGAAGGACGCCGTTATGGCCGCCTTCGCCGCCCGGGAGACGGATATTTTAGTGTCCACCACCGTGATTGAGGTGGGAGTGGACGTGCCCAACGCCGCCGTCATGGTGGTGGAAAACGCGGAGCGCTTCGGCCTGAGCCAGCTCCACCAGCTTCGGGGCCGGGTGGGCCGGGGGCCGTGGCAGTCCTACTGCGTGCTGGTCTCCGACAACCGCAGCGAGGAGACCCGGCAGCGGCTGAAGGTCATGGTCCAGACCGCCGACGGGTTCAAAATCGCCGAGGAGGACCTGCGCCTCCGGGGGCCGGGGGACTTCTTCGGCCAGCGCCAGCACGGCCTGCCGGGCCTGCGGGTGGCGGACATCGGCTGCGACACGCAGCTTCTCCGGGAGGCCCAGGAGGCGGCGGACGCCCTGCTTGCCCGGGACCCGGAGTTAAAGAGCTGCCCCGCCGCCGCGGAGCGGGTGGAGGAGCTCTTCACCGGGGCGGAGGTGTCGTTTTCTTAGGCGGGTTCCGGTTTGGCGGCGATACTTCTTGACACGCCGGGAAAAACTTGCTAATATACTGGGAGAGTCAAGTGAATACCGCGATGACCGGAAAGAGTAACAGTCCACCCAACGGACAGAGAGGGCGCACCGCCGGCTGCAAGCGCGCCTGCGGAGGGAACTGCGAAGTGCGTCCGTGAGCGGGAGGGGAGATCCCTCCGCCCGGCCCCCGTCAAGGGCCCCTTGAGTGATAAATGAGAGTGGAACCGCGATTCGTCGCCTCTCGTACTTCGGTACGGGAGGCGTTCTTAATTTCCTCCCGGCCTGACAAGGAGTGAAACGCAATGTATTTGACTCGCCTGAGCGGCCTTCTGGCCGCCTACCAGCGCCGGGACCCCGCAGCCCGGAGCAAGCTGGAGATTTTTCTCCTCTACCCCGGGGTTCACGCCCTGCTGTGGCACCGGGCGGCCCACTGGCTGTACCTCCGCCGCCGGTATTTCCTGGCCCGCTGGATTTCCCAGCATGCCCGGAAGAAAACCGGCATCGAGATTCACCCCGGCGCCACCATCGGCCAGAGGCTGGTCATCGACCATGGCTGCGGCATCGTCATCGGCGAGACCGCCGAGATTGGGGACGACTGCCTGCTTTACCAGGGAGTGACCCTGGGGGGCACCGGGAAGGACCAGGGCAAGCGCCACCCCACTCTGGGGAACAATGTGATGGTGGGCTCCGGGGCCCGGGTGCTGGGCCCCTTCAAGGTGGGGGACAACGCCCGCATCGCCGCCGGGGCGGTGGTGCTGCGGGAGGTGCCGCCGGGGTCCACCGCCGTGGGCGTTCCCGCCCGGATCGTCCGGCTGGACGGCTGTCCCGTGTATTACGCCGACGATGTGGACCAGATCAGCGTCCGGGACCCGGTGCGGGAGGAGCTGGAGCGGCTGGGACGGCAGGTGGAGAAGCTGGAGCGGGCGCTGGAGGGGCGGAAGGGGCCCCATCGGAGGAGGCC
Source organism: uncultured Oscillibacter sp. (assembly GCA_910585165.1). Lineage (GTDB taxonomy): Bacteria > Bacillota > Clostridia > Oscillospirales > Oscillospiraceae > Oscillibacter. The sequence continues at coordinate 63,224 of CAJUBX010000003.1, forward strand.
CGCCTGAAAAGGCAGAACAGGAGAAATGATGAAGCCGAAAGACAGGGAGGCGCCGCTATGAATCTTCCGGAATTGTTCCATGACCTCTACGGCGTGGACCGGCCCCGGGGCTGTACGGAGGAGGAAATCGCCGCCGTGCGGGAGCGCTTTGGCGCGCTCCCCGCCGCAGTGGAAGATTTCTGGCGTATGGCCGGGCATCTGAGGGGACAGTACAATCAGGACGACTGGATTTTTCCGGAGGATGTCCAAAAGCCGGAGGAGCTGGAAAAAGAGGATTATTTTATCCTGCTTGTGGAAAACCAGGGGGTCTGCCGGGCGGGTATCCGGCGGGAGGATTTAATCCTCCCGGACCCGCCGGTGTACACCCGGATGGAGGACGATGACCCCTGGCTGCTGTGCGCTCCCACGGTCAGCGGTTTTTTGGAAGCCGCATTGACCTATGAGGCAATATGGGGGCTGAAATACAGCGCAGAGGAATATGTTTGGCTGACAGGCGGGGAAGCGGCCGTGCTCCGGGAAAATCTGGAAAAGCGGCCCTGTGCCCTGAATCACTGGATGGACCTTGCGATCACGTTCTATAGCAATCGTCCAGACAATCTGGTGGTGGTCATGGACGCAGGCGATCACTGCGAGGCGCTTTACGGCGCGGCCACCCAGGAGAGCTACGCCGCCCTGCTGGAGGTCATGGAGGGCCTGGGCGAACCTTTGTGATAAGCGGGGGTCCGTCTCTTCAGGCGGCCCGCATAAGAAACCTGTAAAAAAGCGGGCCGCCCCGGCGGCGGCCCCTGAAAATGGAGGATGAAGCCATGTATCTTTACAATTCCGCAACGCATAAGAAAGAGGAGTTCAAAACCCACACCCCCGGACGGGTGGAAATGTATACCTGCGGCCCGACGGTCTACCACTTCGCCCATATCGGGAACCTCAGAAGCTATATCATGGAGGACGTGCTGGAGAAATACCTCCGCTTTGCCGGGTACGACGTGAACCGGGTCATGAATATCACCGACGTGGGACACCTCTCCAGCGACGCCGACACCGGAGAGGACAAAATGCTCAAGGGGGCCAAGCGGGAGAATAAGACGGTGATGGACATCGCCAGATTCTATACCGACGCGTTCTTTGACGACTGCCGGAAGCTGAACATCAAACGGCCCGACGTGGTCCAGCCCGCCACCGGGTGCATCGGCGAGTATATCAAAATCATCACGAAGCTGATCGACACCGGATACGCCTATCTGGCGGGGGGAAACGTGTACTTCGACAGCTCCCGGCTGGAACGGTACTATATTTTCAACGACCACAACGAAGACGATCTGGCCGTGGGCGTCCGGGAGGGTGTGGAGGAGGACTCCAACAAGCGCAACAAGAACGACTTCGTCCTCTGGTTCACGAAATCCAAGTTTGAGGACCAGGCCCTTAAATGGGACTCCCCCTGGGGCGTGGGCTACCCCGGCTGGCATATCGAGTGCTCCGGCATCTCCTTGAAGTACAACGGGGAGTATCTGGACCTCCACTGCGGCGGCGTGGACAACGCCTTCCCCCACCACACCAACGAAATCGCCCAGTCCGAGAGCTACCTGGGCCATCCCTGGTGCCCCCACTGGTTCCACGTTCACCACCTGAACGACCCGGCGGGGAAGATGTCCAAGTCCAAGGGCGAGTTTCTGACGGTCTCCCTGCTGGAGGAGAAGGGCTACGACCCTCTGGCCTACCGCTGGTTCTGCCTCCAGAGCCACTACCGCAAGACCCTGGTATTTTCCTGGGAGAATCTGGACAACGCCGCCGCCGCCTATACGAAGCTGCTCAGCCGCATCGCGGCGCTGAAGCCGGAGGGCGATGTGGACGCGGCGGCGCTTGGCGAGTACCGGGAGAAGTTCCTCCGGCAGGTGGGGAACGATTTGAATACCTCCATGGCGGTGACGGCGGTGTTCGACGCGCTGAAGGCGAAGGCCAACGACGCGACCAAGCTGGCCATCATCGGGGAGTTTGACAAGGTGCTGTCCATGAGCCTTCTGGAAAAGGCGGCGGTCCTCCGGGAGAAGGCGGCTCAGGCCGTCCGGTCCGGCGGCGGAGATTACGTCATCACCGGAGAGGGCGATCCGGAGGTCGACGCCAGGGTGCTGGCCCGCTATGAGGCGAAGAAGGCCAAAAACTTTGCGGAGGCGGACCGAATCCGGGACGAATTGAAGGCCCGGGGCATCGAGGTCACCGACGTGAAGGGCGGGGCCTCCTGGAAAAGAGTTTAAGAGCCTATCCCGAAATTAGGCGTGCGCGGATTGCGCCGTCAGATTTTGGGTCAGACGAGGCGGTTTTCCTCTTACCGGGCTGTTGCCCGGCAAGGGAAACCAACGAAGTATGACGCAAAATATGCAATCAAGCTGTGTGCGCATAATTTTGGGATAGGCTCTAAGCCGCCTGGCGGCCTGCCTGGATATGTTGCCAGGAGCGCGCCAAAGAGTCAAATCATAACCACCGGCCGTGCCGGTGGTATGCACAGGCTCCCTTGGGGCATGTCCCGAGCAGAGCCTATAGGCTCATCGAAAGGTCTGCCAATCGCGCAGATTTCCCGGGCTTGTCCCTAAAGGGGCTTATTTACTTGACTGATATGGACAAGATTAAAAAACTTCGACGGAGCTGCTGACAATGTTTTTGGTTAACCGAAAAGAAGCTCTTGACAAAATGATGTATTTGTGTTAAAAACAAGTACAGGAGACCCGCGCAATCCGACAAACACGAATAATTGAATCATGAAAACAGAGCGAGGGGGTGAACTATGAAAAACACAAAATTGTCAGTTGCGATCCACACTTTAATTCTGATTTCTGAATCAGAAAAAATCATGAGTTCGGACGATATTGCAAAGAGCGTGAATACAAATTCAAGCTATATCCGAAAAATCATGGCGCTTCTGAAAAATGGAGGTATCCTGACCAGCAGACAGGGGGTTTCAGGAGCCTCACTTGCCATTCCAAAAGAGAAACTGACCCTGTTGAAAATCTACCAAACTGTTGAACAGACGGCGAGTGTCCATGTATTGGATATTCATGATAACCCCAATGATGCCTGTATCGTGGGAAGATATATCACGCCTGTTCTCAAGGAAGTTTTTGCTGAAGTCGAGAGTGAATTTGCCCAGCGGCTAAAAGGGGTTACGCTCGCTGATTGCATTGAGCGAATAGAAGAAAAATCTGGATACTATGAATGAGAGGAGAATGTTTGGATGAAATATATTCAAGTTGTTTTCAGCCCCACCGGAGGGACGCAAAAGGTTGCAGATATTATTCTGTCAGAATGGAGCAAAAACATAGAATCCATTGACCTGTCCAAGCCCAATACCGATTTTTCAAGATATAGCTTTTGTCCTGATGACTGCGCCTTGATTGCGCTGCCGTCTTATGGAGGACGGGTTCCCTCTCTTGCGGCCGAACGGTTATCACAGGTTCGGGGAAATGGCGCACGGTGTGTATTGCTGTGCGTGTATGGCAATCGGGCCTATGAGGACACCCTTGTGGAAATGGAAGATATTGCAAAGGCGTGTGGCTTCATTGTAATCGCCGCTCTTTCTGCCGTAGCAGAACATTCTATTATGCGCTAATATGCAGCGGGGAGGCCTGACACAGAAGATATGCGTCAACTCAAATCCTATGCAAAAAGTGTTCTGGAAAAGCTGAAAACCGGAGATATAGGCGAAGGGCCGAATATACCTGGCAATCGTCCTTATAAAAAAGCCAGCGGTGCTGGATTAGTGCCGAAAGCAACAGCCGAATGTGTGAAGTGCGGTATATGCGCTGAAAAATGTCCCTCTCAGGCGATTGCCGTAACGAGTATCGGAAGTGCGGACGCACAAAAATGTATTTCCTGTATGCGCTGTGTGTCGGTCTGCCCACACTCCGCCAGGAAGGTAAACGATGCCAGGGAAGCAGGGGCAGATGGACTGGGGATTCTTTGAGGACCACCTGG